>QHXC01000037.1 GCA_003222815.1 Acidobacteriota bacterium
CGAGTCGTCATTGTCGATCGAGGACCACAACCACGAACTCAAGTCCTTCGCCTTATATGAATCGAATCGAGGCTCGGCCTCGGAACGAGTCTGTTGTTGCGCGTCCGATGGGAACTGAACGATAAAGCCGCGCGCTATCATGGCCCGCGTTGCGATAGCGCGTAAGTCCGGCTGGTGAGGATGTGTCGTCACAATGCTGGAATTAGAAAAGAGCAACGGGGAATCTGTCAACCGGACTCTCGTATTCCGTGGCTGCGAACCAGTAGGAAATAGAGGGCGACGAGGAACAGGAGGGAGCCGTGGATGCCGATGACCTTCGGCGCCCCGATGATCGTCGCGAAGTAGCCGCCGGCAAGGCTGCCGAGCGGCATGCCGCCGCGGAACGCCACCATGTAGATGCTCATCACGCGGCCGCGAATCTCGTTGGGGGCGATGAGCTGTACAAGCGAGGTGACTGTCGAAAACACCATCATCAGTGACGCGCCGGTGAAGAGGAGCAGAACTTCGCTCAGCCAGATCGTGTGCGACATGGAGAAGGCCAGAATCAGCAGACCGTAGATGGCCTGCATCGTCAGCGCCGTCACACCCATCCGCTTGAATTTTCCAAGCCACGCCACGACGAGTGCGCCGGCGATAGAGCCGGTGCCGGAAAACGCCATCAGGCGGCTGTACGTGCCGGCGCCTCCTCGAAACACCCGCTGCGCGAACACCGGCAGAAAGGTCAGGACCGCAAACCCGAGAAACGTCGTGGCCGCCGCGAGGACGATGAGGGCGACAAGGCTGCCGTGGTTGCGCACGTAATGGAGCCCGCCCTGCAACTCCTCTCGCATGCGCCTGGTGTGCGTCGGCGGGACGTGCTTCACGTGGAGCGACATCAGCGTGCCGATTACGATCAGAAACGACAGCGCATTGAGGAAGAAGGCCGCGTTCATCGCCTCCGGTTCGTTGTAACCCCATTTCAGGAACGTGGCGAGCGTCGCGGCGAACAGCAGCGGTCCGAGCACCCGCGCTAGGTTGAATTGGATCGAGTTCAGCGCGATGGCGTTCGGTAGATCTTTCTCGTCCACGAGCGAGGGCAGCAAGGACTGATACGCCGGGCCTCCGAACGACTGCGCGACACCCGTAATGAACGACAGGCCCATGATGTGCCAGACCTGGACGACGTGCATGTACATCAGGACGGCGAGCGTGCCGGACGTGAACATCTGGATGTATTGCGATGCCAGCAGCGTCTTGCGACGGTCGTAGCGATCGGCGAATACGCCTCCGATGAGCGTGAACATGATGATCGGGAGCTGCTGCAGGAACGCATCGAGGCCGAGAAAGAACGGGGAATTGGTCAGCGAGAGGACCAGCCAGTTCTGCGCGATGATCTGCATCCACGTGCCGATCGCCGAGGAGCAGGCGCCGATCCACTGGACGCGGAAGTCGCGATAACCGAAGGCCGCCAGCATCCGGCGCACGCCTCGGCGAACCGGCGTCGAAGGCTTGGTTTGGGCTTCTACAGTCACGTGTCCACTGTCACTTGTTTATCGAATCAAGCTCGTACAAAGGCAAGTTCGGGCGCTTCCCCAGAAGTTTCCATTTTACCTTCCTTTCTCTATCTGCACCTCTCACTAAACCGCTGTCCCGCTTGATTGGAACGCATATTGCCGGTTGAGGTCATAGCTGGCGAATTTCCTAACGGCGGAGTTCGGAAACGAAGGTCTGGTAGTTCTCGCGCGATTCGAGGATGTCCCAGGCGCGTCCGTAAGACTTGTTGGGCAGACTCCGATCTTTCTCAATAGTGCGCCGGAGGGTATCCTCACGCAAATAAGTTCAAGTGGCCGGGTAAGCGTTGTGGGAAATGTACTTTGAAGGATGGCGTCGCTCCTCTGCGATTACCTCCCCGAAAACGCCGAAGGGTAGAGCCATCCGTTCCAGAATGCGTAAACACTGGGCGCTGGCGAGTAATCGTTGTCGATGCTTCCGACGTCACTTCTACGAACGCCGACGATACAGCCATTTAAGTCCACATTTTCAGCGCTCGCCCGAAGGTTTACAAAATCGAAGACGCAATATTGCGGATGGAAATCAGAACATTTCCGGATGGGGTCTTTTTTTGCCTCCGGTCATCATCAGCAATGGCGCTGGGAGGACAAAAAATTGAAGAAGACCACTGGGCGCAACCGAGAAAAGTCTAAAGCTGAACTTACACAACAGACGGGCGGTGATAAGACCGCTATTCGTCCGTTTCATGTGAATGTTCCGGAAGCGGAACTTACCGAATTGCGCAGGCGCATAAATGCCACAAGGTGGCCTGAACGGGAAACGGTCACGGATCAATCGCAAGGCGTGCAGCTCGCGACGATTCAGAAACTCGCGCACTACTGGGCGACAGACTACGACTGGCGCAAACTCGAGGCGAAGCTGAACGCTGTACCGAATTTCATCACCGAGATCGACGGGCTGGACATCCACTTCATTCACGTTCGTTCGAAACATGACGATGCGTTGCCGCTCATCGTCACGCACGGATGGCCCGGCTCGTTGATCGAGCAGCTGAAGATTGTGGACCCACTTACCAACCCCACGGCACATGGGGCGAGCGCATCGGACGCTTTCCACCTGGTGATTCCATCGATCCCCGGCTTTGGCTTTTCCGGCAAGCCGACCACCACCGGTTGGGGCCCCGACCGCATCGCACGTGCCTGGACAGAGCTGATGAAGCGCCTAGGATACACGCGATTTGTGGCACAAGGCGGCGACTGGGGAGCGCTTATCACGGATCTGATGGGGCTGCAGGCGCCTCCGGAACTGGTCGGCATCCACACCAACATGCCTGGTGCGATTCCACCCGACATTGACAAGCTCCTCCAGTGCGACATCACCGGAGTGAACAACGCACTCGGCTCACTGCCTTCCAATCTCTCAGACGACTCCTTCTTCGCCGCCAAAGGCGTCTCCATCCCGGTTGCCGTGAGCGCCTTCCCTGATGAGCTCTATCAGGCCCCGCGGAGTTGGGCAGAGCAGGCGTATCCCAATCTCATCCACTACAACAAGCTCGACAAAGGCGGGCACTTTGCGGCTTGGGAACAGCCGCAACTCTTGTCAGAAGAGGTTCGCGCGGGCTTCAGGCCACTGCGTAACAGGCTTCAGACCGCTGCGTAAAGAGTGGAGCAGAGAATGTTCTGATGCTTCCTGCGCGGTTAATGATAGACACCATGTGAGAAACGCAACGGATCGAAATTCGTCTCCTTCACGCGATTTCTCGGTCGTTGTAAATAGTTTTCGGTTTACGCCCCATGCCGGGTGATTACTCCCCGTAAACGCCGAAGGGACGACCCATCGCTTGCCAGATGGATAAATGCTAACAGCCACGCTTATGCTTACCGTTTCGTGGACGCACATTTGGACGAGAGGTTCAGCAGATGAAAAAGACAGTCATATGTTCCATCCTCCTGGTACTGGGCCAACTCAGCAGCACGTCCCGTGCTCAGTCGCAGGAGGACATTGCGAAGCAGCTTGCAGGCATGTGGCGGCTGGTTTCGAACACACAGCGCCTCGCTGACGGAACGACGCGGGAGGGATCAAACAGCGTCGGGTATGCATTTTTTGACGCAAATGCTAGTCACATGTGTTTCCTCAGCATGAATCCCAGTCGGCCACGATTGGAAGTCCGAAACCACGCCGACGCCGGAAGAAGGACTGTCAGCGATCAGAGGCCTCGGCGCTTACTGTGCCACGATCGAGATCCACGCGAAGGAGGGATTTATGATCCGGCACTACGAGATCAATCAAATCCCCAACGCTGTGGGCAGAGCGACGAAGCGATGGTATACCTTCCAGGGGATTGATCGGATGTCATTGCGCGTCGATTCTTCGCCTCGTCGGAAGTGACCAAGCGGACTGAAAAAGAATGGGCCAGATACAGGCCGAGAACCGACTCGATATATATGGCCGCCGTATCACTTCAGCTGCGGAAAGCGTCGGCAAGGACTCGATGTGCGGACACGAAACGCCAGAGCAATAGTGCACTTTGATGACAAGAACGGCGCGTATGCGACTTGAAGCCGTCCACTTCCGCTCCGCCAACTTCAGATCCTTGAATGCACATTTCCGTGTAGCCGACTTTTCGATCATTGAGAAACTCA
>QHXC01000038.1 GCA_003222815.1 Acidobacteriota bacterium
AAGCGGGCTCGCCTTTTTCCACTACTGCCAGTGCTCGACGGATAGCCGGGCCCAGTTCCTTCGGATCGGTGATGGGGCCTTCAGCATACCAACCCATACTCTGTGCCAATTTAGCGTAATCGATGTTGGGATCATCAATCGCGGTTCCGATACGGCACCTGCCGATGTCGCGATGGTGCAGGCCGGCGATGCGCTGCACTTGCATCACTTCGGTGTTGTATGCCCGGTTGTTGTGCATGATAGTCAGCATCGGAATCCGGTGATGGGCGGCCGTCCATAGCACTCCTGGCAGATACATCAAGTCGCCGTCGGTCTGAAGATTGATCGACAGCCTGCCGTACTTCCGGTTCGCAAGCGCTGCGCCCACCGAAGCCGGAGCACTGTAGCCGATGGCAACCGATCCGGATTGGCCGATGTGGTGGTAGTACTTCTCGAATTTCCAAAACCTCTGCGGCCAGCCGTTCAGTACATCACTTCGTGAAACCAGCGACCAGTCCTTGTTCCTAATTTGGGACCATAACTCGACCGCAATTCGGGCCGTGCTAATGGGACTGTCATCCCATCCGTAGGTGGCGCGGACACGATTTTGTTCCATTCTCCGTCGGCTGGCCGCAGCCAGCTTCGCTCCCCGTGCCTCGAAGACTCTCCTGCGTTCGCTGGTGATCAGGCGCCGGACCTCCTCGATCAGCAGCGGAAGCGTCTCTTCGGCATCGGCGGCGAGTGCCATGTCCACTTCCTGATAGCGCCCGAAATCCTGATAGTTGCTGCGACTAAACAGGTCGAGCGAACTAATGCTGATCAGCTTGGTGCCGGGCTTCAGTCTTGATCGCGATGGCGCACCTTCCTCACCTCCTTCGTGGACGACGCCCCAAAGCAGTGGATGCTCCAGAGCGAGAATAACGTCCGCTTCGGAAACCACCGAAAGATCAGGACCCCTGCCCTCAACCTGGTTGAGAGGATGACGCGACGGAAAGTTCATCCGTTGAATGGTATCGAGCACTGCAGCTTGCAGAAGCTCGGCCAGCTCCACGAGATACTTGAGTCCAGCCGGAGTGCGGGCGGCACGCTCTACTGCCAGCACCGGAAACTCCGCGTTGACGAGCATTTTCGCGATCTCTTTGACAGCGGCCAAGTCGCCCTGTGGCGGCAAGGTCGGGGAAAGCTTAGGGATGCGCAGCGCGGCGCCTTCCGGCAGCGGCAATTCCTGCAGGTACTTGTCCACGGATAGCACTACCGGCAGCGTTGGAGGGGTCATTGCGATTTTATAAGCTCGCACGGCGGACTCGGCAAAATGACCGTGTGAGGCGGGAGCATCGTCCCACTTCGTAAAGTCGCGCACGATAGCCGCGACATCCTGCGCGGTATGGTTGATATCGGTCCTGGACACGCGCTTCATAGCATCAGTGTCATTCCCGACGAACAGAACGACCGGCACGCGATCACAAAAAGCGCTGTAAACCGCCATCGACGCGTGCTGCAAGCCGACAGAGCCGTAGGCGTAAACCGCCATGGGCTTGCCTTCAATCTTGAAGTAACCGTGTGCCATCGCAACGGCAGCCTCTTCATGGAGGCAGGTCAAAAGCTCCGGGTTTCGGTTCATTCCATAATTAATGGTGGATTCATGCAGACTGCGGTAGCTGGAGCCCGGATTGGCGGCGACATAATCAAAGCCGAGAGATTTCATCACATCCAGCATGAAGTCCGACCCAGCCCGGACTGGAGCCAGCGCCCCCGCATCGTTGCCAGCCAGTCCCGCGCTCGGAGGCCCCGCCTGTTGCGCGTTCATCGTCGTGTTGCTGCCGACCAATGCCGCTGCTCCGCTGGCAGCCAGCTGCAGGAACTTGCGGCGATCCACCGAATTTTGTTCTGAATTGTTATTTTCTTCTGGGTTATTCGTCGTGTTCATCACCTCATATCCTTTCGTCTGGTGTTTCGTCGGCACTATCAAGGCAGCATCGCCGTAATGTTCCTCTTCGGCACCTGTCCGACGGGGATGCGAGCCACCTCTTTCATCGACTGAGTGTCGATGGCGGAAACAGAGGCCGAGGCGTCGTTCGCCACGTAAACGAACTTGCTGTCCGGCGTGAACGTCATCCAGAAGGGGTCCACGGCTACTGGCACCGCGCCGAGATATTTAAGCTCGGGCAGGGAGTAGGCGTGGACCACGTTGTACAACCTGTCCGTGACCCACACGGCTTTGTTGTCAGGCTGGACACCGATGCCGTGGTTGGGGTTTCCCGTTGACGCCCGGACCACCTGCATCTTCACCGGCCCACCCAGATCAGGGAACTTGATCCTGTGGATTTCCTTGCCGGTCGCGAAATCGGCTACCACAAACCCGTGAAGCTCGCTCAGTCCCGCTAACACCCATTTCGTCGAGCCGTCCGCATTTGTATGGAACGCAAGTGGACGGGGACGGTTGGTGAATTTGATCGAACGCACGTACTCCTCGGTCTTCTGATCGATGACTGCAACCGTAAACGTCTGATCGTCCGAGGCTGCGATGACGTACTTCCCGTCAGGCGTGATATATGTGTTGTGGATCTGCATTCCGTCCAACGGGAGCCTTTTTGCGTTTGCCAGCGTAGTTGTGTCGATGACGTCCACGCCGTAGGGCTTTCCGTGGATGGCCTGATACAGTCTTCGTCCATCCTTGCTGATCGCAATGTTGTTGGGCGGTCCACTGAGCGGAATCTGTTTGAACACCTTGAGCGTCCTCGTATCGACCACGTCCACTGTGCGATCGGCTTCATTGGAAACATAGAGCCGGCTTCCATCGGGAGCCGCCGCCACCCCGTGGTTCGCCTCAATTCCAATGACCTCCCCCACGACTCGATTGGTCACCGGATCGATAATGTGGAGGTTGTCGCCTGCCATGTTGGTCTGAACGATGCGAAGCTTCAAGCCCTGGGCCGCTGTGTTAGAGGCCGCGCCGGGAGCAGAATTTCCGGTGGCGCGTGCGGGCGGCGAAGGGCGTGTGTAGTCATCACGCTTCGTCAAATCCTTGCCGCCGAGCGTCCCTTCACTGACCTCGTCTTTTCCCTGGACCCATGCCGCAATCATCTGCCACTCCGGCTCGTTTGCAGAGGTAAACTGCGCGCCTCCACCATGCCATCGATCGCCACCGGCTTCGTATCGCAGCGGGTGAATGAGCAGCGGACTTGCGAGCGGGTTGCCGGGAACCACTTTTTCCCGGACCGCCTCGAAGTTCTTGTGTGATTGGTCTTCATTCCAGGTCGTGCTTCCGGGCGAAAGCAGTTGCAGGCGCATCGCATTCGGCGCATTGCCCTCGCCGGCCCCAAGTGCATGGCAGGCGTAACAGCGGGCGTGGCCCAGGCGCCTCGCCAGAAAGATCGGCTCTACGCGCGTTCTGAAAAATTCGTAGTCCAAAGACGGGCGCGTTGCCAGTGTGGATTGCACAGCCGTTGCTCCCGAACTGGCGCCGGTGCCGGATTGCTGAGTTTGCTGCGCCGCCTGTTTGGCCGCTACGGACACGAGCAAGGCAAACCCGATTGACAGCAACAAGCATCTGCGCATTGAAATCCTCCTTATCGATCAGCCGGCGAATCTCTTGTCCATGAGGAGGGCACCGTAACGCCCGCAATTCTCCCGTGCTGGATTGCCATTCATTGTTGAATCTCACTGCCGGCTCAGGTGATATCTTACTCCTGCCTTGCGCTCGATTGCAGAGTCTTCCACCCTACGGCATTTTCAGCACCACGAATTTCAAATTCGGAATGTCCTGAAAGTCTTTGGCGTTGGCCGTCAGTACCGTGAACTTCTGCTGTACAGCTTGGGCAGCGAGCCAGAGGTCTTGGGTACGAAAGTCATGGCCGCGACCAGATCGTATGAGCTTAGCGCTCGCGCAAAAATAACTTGGCAGAATCCGCTGCCCTGAATCCGGCCGGGGATCTGACCAATGCTCAATTCCCAATGCTCAATTCTCATCCGAAGTGCTGCTTCTCCTTTCGGATGAGAATTGAGCATTGGGAATTGAACATTGTTCAGATCCTATTGCTGTGGCGGCCTGCCGCGTTGGATCGGTCCGCCGCCTCCTGGAGGAGCACCTTGCGGCCCACCTGTCCCCGGAGGAGCGCCCGCGCCGCGCCCGCCGCGTCCACCGAGGCGTGCCTCGGCTCGCTGGCGTTCTGCGCGGGGGACTCCGGCACGAGCCGCGCAATTGGCTTCTGATTACGTATCAGGACGATTTCCTCCAGAGCGCATCTGATTCGGCAAACGAATACAATATTCTCCTTCGGATACATCTAAAAAAGGAGCAAGTCATGAAATCAGCATGGCAGTTGTCTCTTGTGGCATTAGCCGCAGGGTCCCTTTCCGTGAGCGCCTGGGCGCAAGGAACGGACTTTAGCAAGATTGAATTCACGGCAAAGAAGGTTACTTCGAACCTTTACATGGTAAGCGGTTCACCCAATGTCGATGTGAACCACCCCGACGCGGCTGGCGGCCTCGTCGGCGTGCTGGCAGGCCCCGACGGCATCTTCATGGTCGACGCCCAGTACGCCCAGGTCTCTGACAAGCTGCTGGCCACGATCAGGAAGATCAGCCCCGAGCCGATTCGTTTCATGGCTAATACACACATCCATGGCGATCACACTGCCGGTAATCCGTTCTTCGGCAAGATGGGAATCGTCATCTTCGCGCGTGAAGAGCTGCGCGAACAAATGATCCATCCGCCGCGGCTCGCCAACGGCAACCCGGCTCCCGCGAGGGATCCGGCGGGATACCCCGTTGTCACCTACGGGATGGGCGCGCCGGTGAAGTTTCATATGAACGGTGAAGTCATCGACCTGATTCCCGTTCGAGCGGCACATACGGGCGGCGATACGATGATCCGGTTCGAGAATGCGAACGTGATCATGATCGGCGACTTCTACCGGAATTTCGGGTATCCCTTCATCGACCGCGCCAACGGCGGCACGCTGAACGGCATGCTGGAGGGGTGCGACCAACTTATGAAGATCGCCGGGCCGGACACGACGCTCATTCCAGGCCATGGCACCTGGATTAAGCG
>QHXC01000039.1 GCA_003222815.1 Acidobacteriota bacterium
CCAGAGACTCTTTCACCTTGGCCTCGTTCTCGGGTGAGAACGCCGTATACGTGAATACAGTGCCGCCCCTCGTGAAGAATGCATTCGCGGTACGGACCGTGTAGGCCAGGCCCTGCTTCTCGCGAATGGCGTCGAAAAATCGGCCGCCCAAGCCGGAAACGATGTTCTCCAGCACAATAAGAGGATATCGATCGTTGCCTGCGCGGGGAGCGCCCGGAAAGCCATAAACGAGCGCCGTCTGCTGTCGCGATACCGTCTCAACCGTTTCTTTGGTTTCTTTCTTGGATTCGGGCGCCGGCAACGACGCGATGTCGCGCTCGTGCAAATCTTCATTGGTTAATGCGTCGGCAATCGACGCGACTAGACCGGTCCCGTGAGTATCGCCCACAATCATGATGAGCGGTACCAATGGCCGCTGGTTCGTCTTGAACCAGGCTTCCAGATCATCGCGCGTCAGACTCTGCAAAGCCGTTTCGGTTCCGATGGCGGGCCGTGCGTAGGCATGTTCGCCAAACAGCGTCTGCATGAAGAGATTCACCGGGTAGGCGTAGTTGTTCTCACGAAGTTTCTTGATGCGGGCAAGCTGCAGGACCTTTTCGGCGGCGACGTCATCTTCCTGGAATGCCGGCTGCTGCAAAACATCCATCAGTATTTCGAGCGCCTGATCGATCTTGCCGCTGATGCCGTCGAGAATGTAGCCGAAGAAATCGGGCTCGTTGATAACCTGAATGCGGGCGCCGGCGTTCTCGAGCCGGCGTGAAATGTCGGCCGAGTTGAACCGCTGCGTTCCGCGAATCGCGCTGCGTAGCACCAGTTCGGTGATTCCGGAATTCTTTACAGATTCGTATAGGCGGCCACCCGGATAGAAAATCCCAAACGAGACGAGCGGCAGACGATGGTCTTCGAGTATGTACACATCAGGACCACGGAGAATCGACCGCTTCTCGATAGGCTGGACGAGGTCATGCACGACCGCTTCATGGCTTACCGGAATCTCGGCGACGACGGGAAGTTCCTGGACCGACCTCTGTTCGGCCGCAGCCTGAACCTTGTCGAGTACTGTCTGGCGATAGTCGGCTGCACTCAGGCTTCGCGTCACCGACTCCGGGAAATACTCAAACACGCTGAGATTCTCGAACGTCAAATATTTCTTCGCGACGCGTACTACAGCTTCACCGGTGACCTCCTGGATTGCCGCCAGATAGGCGAGTGACTTTTTCCAGTCACCCAGTGCTTCATAGAACGTAAGTTCCTTCGCAATTCCGTCGACCGTCTCCAGTTCGTGATAGTAGTTCTGAGCAATAAGGGTCTTTGCTCGAGCGACCGATTCCTTCGTCACACCGTATTTCTTGATGTTTTCCAGTTCGGCCAGTACAGCGATCTGGGCTTCGACCGGCTGGTTGGTTTCAAAGTCGATCTCGAAATAGCCCAGGTCGCGAAACGCAAGCAATTCGGCCGAACCGCTGGTGATCAACCCTTTCTCATCCCGGACGTACTGGTTGAGAATGGAAGCTCTACCCTCACTCAAGATTGCCGCGAGAACTTCGAAAGAGCGCGCATCGTCGGTAAGAATTCCCGGAGCGTGGAAACCCAATGCGACGTGATTTTGCTCGATCGGACCGCGCTGCCAGGCGTAGCGCAAACCGCTTTGCTCGGGTTCGACTCGACCCTGATCGCGCTGGACGGATTCATCTTCCGCGGCGCCATAGAGCCTTACCACGTCGTCGAGCGTCTCTTCGATGTCCACCTTACCTGCAATGGAGAGGATGACGTTGGAAGGACGGTAAAATTTCTTAAAGTAGGCGACGACGTCGTCACGCGTCAGAGCCCGCAGACCTTCAGGTGTCCCGATACGCCATCGCTGCATGCGATGCTCTCGGAAAGCCGTCGAATACAATTTCTCCGAAGTGACCGCCGGTGGGTTGTCCAGTTTTCGATTGTTTTCCTGGATGACGACTTCGATCTCGCGCTTCAACTCAGCCGGATCAAATGTCGAGTTCCACAGCGCATCGGCTTGAATTTCGAGCGCTTTTTTCGTATTTTCCGCCGGTACCTCGGTGTGGTACGACGTGCGGTCGTAGTAGGTAGAGGCATTGAGATAGCCGCCCAACCCCTGCGTTTCGCGAGCGATCTCCCCGACAGGACGCTTGGCGGTACCTTTGAAGAACATGTGCTCGATGACATGGGAGATTCCGGAAATGCGATCATCCTCATCGAAATATCCGGCCTTAACAAAAGTAGTGATGCTCGCGAGCGGAACGGCCTGTTGCTCACGCACGATGACGGTCAACCCGTTTTTGAGGATGACCTTGGTCGTTTGCCCCTGATCTTCACGGAAAATGTAAGGTCCCACGATCTGCCTGGCCTCCGGCTCCGGTAGCCGCAATTGCGGAACCACCTGAAAAAATAAAATTAGCGCCATCAACATATGTCTATTTTACGGGAATGGTCATCCACGTAGGAGATAAATACCTGGATCGCCCCCGGTGTTTCGAACGAGCCCAGATGTTCCGCCCACTCCACGATGACAGCCGCGTTCGGATCGTCGAAAATCTCTTCAAGGCCTAAGCTGTCCAATGCTCCGGTTTCGATTCGATACAGATCGATGTGGTAGACCTTCACGCGCCCCGAATACTGGTTAATCAACGTGAACGTCGGGCTGGAGACTTCGTCCGCGTCCTTCACTCCGAAACCATCGGCGAGGCCCTTGGCAAACAGCGTCTTACCGGCACCTAGCTCGCCATGGAGGAGGATGTGCGCGGGGATTTGCAAGGAAACAGCGAGCTGTTTGGCGATGTTGTGGGTCTCTTGTTCGGAACCTGAGATCATCGGCGCTTCGGATGTAGTCGCGGGCTAAAGCCCGCCACTATGGAGATTTTCCCACGCCTGGGGCAGGAAGCGCAGGAGATCCGTAGCAACCATCGGCTCCTGGCCGATCTCTTCTGCAGCGAGATCGCCCGCGAGGCCATGGAGATATACGGCCAGGCAAAGGCGTTCGACAAAGGTCCCGAGATACTCTTGGGCAAGAATACCGGCGATCGTGCCTGTCAGAATGTCGCCGGTACCGGCGGTCGCCATGCCCGGATTCCCCGTGGGATTGATATAGATCGAGGCGTCGGGTGTCGCTACAACTGTACGGAAGCCTTTGAGAACGACATACACTTTGTGCTCCACCGCAAAGTCGCGGGCCACGTCGATTCGATTGGCGACTACGTAGGCCACGTCCTTCCCGACCACCCGCGCCATCTCGCCCGGATGTGGCGTAATGATGATTGCTCGGCCATTCCCATGCAGCTCGTGGTCAAATCCTGCAAAAGCGTTTATTCCGTCGGCGTCGATAATCACAGGAATTGAAGATTCCCCAACCACCCGGCGTACAAACGCGGAGGTCTCCGGAAAAGTACTCAGGCCGGGTCCAATTCCGAGGATGGTCTTGTCTTTCAGGATCTCCGAAACGGCATGGTTTGCGATCGTACCTTCCAGTGTTTCCGGCAAAGCCTGAGTCATCAACTCGGACATCGACTCAGCGATAACCGGAAGAACACTGGCGGCTGTAGCCACTGTCACCAGGCCTGCTCCGGATCGGAGGGCTGCTTGTCCGGCCATTGCCGCGGCTCCAGCCTTTCCTCGTGACCCACCAATGATGAGGACTTTTCCATAGGTCCCTTTATTGCTGTTGTTGTCGCGATGGGGTACATCGTGCGGCTGGATCAGATTGAGCTTGTACTCCTGCGAGTCAAGCAACTCGGGCGGATTACCGATATCAGCGAGGATCACGTCGCCGGGGTCGGCGGACAAGACCAAACTTGGCTTTAGAGCGGAAAATGTGACCGTGATATCGGGCCGAACGCCTGGTGATGGAACATCCACGGAAACGACGGTTGCGCGAGGAAAGTCCTCGTCAAGGCTCTCGATCACCGTCCGATACAAACCTTCGAGTGGTGTCCTGGCGCCCGTGCCAAGCAGCGCATCGACGATGATGTCCGCATCGAGAAGCTCGAGTTTTTCTTCACTCCACTCGTGATTATCAAGAATGACCGTCGGTGGGTAACCGATCGATTTCAGGATGTTCATATTCGTTTTCGCGTCGCCCTTCACATCCGATTCGGAGCCAAACAGAAAAACGAA
>QHXC01000040.1 GCA_003222815.1 Acidobacteriota bacterium
AAAATACGCTCATCCGGTTCAGGAAGCGGTGCAAGCCGAGTCACGACTTCGAGAGGAAATCCGCAACAAATTCAATGAGTTTCTTGTCCTGCGTTTCCGCGCTACAAATGCCGACCAGTTTCCGTTCGAGTGGATTGACTACCGCGAGACTTTCAGGGATTACGGCGCGATATTGACGCGCGTCAGTCGCGAATACGAAAGGCGTTTTTAGCAGACTCTGATTTGCGAGGAACTCAATCTTTCAGATGAAACGTTTTAGTGGTGCAACCTTAGCCGGCGCCTTTGCTTATATGCTCAGCTCGGTCTCATCTAACGCATCGTTGTCATGAAAGGGAAGACGAAATTCAAGGCCGATGAGTTCTCATATTGGTGAGCGCGTCACGTCTCACAAACGCATTTCCGCGCCGGCCTTGATCTTCCCTTTCAAGAAGCTTGTTTTCACCGCGATGAAGATTCACTTCGTCTCAGAGAAAACTGTCTCCGCGTCATTGACGCTTATCTTCGCGACCGACACAGGCATTGCCCTGACGGCGCCTCTTATCCGGGTCACGCAGACAGTCTTCTTTGTGGTCAAGACACTTCGATCCGTCACAGAGCGACATTGCTTTGTCACAGAGCAACATTGCTTTGTCGGAAAGCAATGTTGCTTTTTGACGAAGATGCTTCGACTTCGTCACAGAGAAGTCCTTCTGTATCAACGAAGGAGCGCGGCCAAGCTGGGAGATGCATTGCTTTATCTCAAAGCAACATTGTTTTGCCGCAAAGCAACATTGCTTTTTCATGAAGCGACATTGCTTCCTGACGACGACACGTCAGTCCATCACGGTGAAACCTGTTTCCGGGTCCGACACACTTTGCTTCCTCGCGGAAACACTTATTGCCGTCACGCAAACACTTGCTTCCGGGGCGGACTCTGCTGTTTCCGAAACGGATCAACTTGCCTCCAAGACGGACACACCTGTCTCTGAAACGCGCCAAGCGGATTCCGTCACGGAGCGATCCCTTTCCGCCGGCGATTGTGCCGGCGAGTTTCGTCTGAACTGAAGTGCCATCATCCTAGGTCCTCTTGGCGGTCAGAATGTTCACAAAATGGTCAAATTTCGCGAAGCCCAAGCAAGCGCGGGCTAAAGCCCGCGTTCCGGGAGTGGGCACTCTCCTCGGTATGAGGCACGCTCGCTACTTGTTGTCCGCCGGTGCCAAAATATTCAGAGCGGCCATTACGCCGCCGTCTTTGTGGGGCACGCCAGCCAGCCGGAGGCCCAGTTCGATGCCACTCAGCGTTCCGGCAAGCATGAGGTCATTGAAGCTGCCGAGGTGACCGATGCGAAACACTTTACCCGCGAGCTTGCCCAGACCAGATCCGAGGGACATGTCGAAATTCTCGAGAATGATTTCCCGCAGTCGATCGGCGCTGTGGCCTTCGGGTGTGAAGACCCCGGTCAGAGAACTTGAGTATTCCAGAGGCTCTTCACAGACGATGTCCAAACCCCATGCCCGAACCGCGGCACGTGTTGCCTCGGCGTGACGTTGATGTCGTCGAAAAACGTTAGGAAGTCCCTCCTCCTGAAGCATCCGGAGAGCTTCTCGCAAACCGTAGAGAAGGTTGGTGGCTGGCGTATACGGGAAAAAGCCGGAGCGATTGTGTTCCAACATGTCCTGCCAGCTCCAATAGGACCTCGGCAATCTGGCGTTCTTGTTGGCAGAAAGGGCCTTCTCAGAAACAGCATTAAAGGAGAGCCCGGGTGGGACCATCAGGCCTTTTTGCGAACCGCAGACCGAGACGTCAACCTCCCATTCGTCGTGGCGATAATCCATGCAAGCCAGGGAAGAAACCGTGTCGACGATCAGCAACGCCGGATGACGCAAGCCGTTCATCGCGCGCCGGAGTTCCGCGATGCGGCTGGTCACGCCCGTCGAGGTCTCATTGTGAACCACGACGACGGCTTTGAGCTCGTGGGATTTATCCGAACCGAGGCGGGCTGCCAGATCCGCCGGAGAAGCGCCGCGGCGCCAATTGCCTGGCACGTATTCAACGTTGAGCCCAATTTTTTCGGCGACTCGCTGCCAGAGTTGCGAAAAATTCCCCGTCTCAAAAATCAGCACGCGATCGCCTGGAGACAACGTATTCACCAGCGCCGCTTCGCAGCCTCCGGTGCCTGAAGACGGATACACCACGACACGACCGCTGGTTTGGAAGATCCCGCGCATGCCTTCAAGAACTGCCAAAGCTAATTTGGCGAATTCCGGCCCCCGGTGGTCGATGACGGGCTGATCCATCGCGCGCAGAATCCGATCCGGAACGTTGGTCGGACCAGGGATTTGGAGAAAGTGACGGCCAGTGTGAATCATTACCAAACCACCTTCAGTGCAAGCTGAATCTGCCGCGCCGGAGTTTGGGTTGCGACGATTTGGCCGAACTGCGGATTCGGCGTACCGTTCGAAAAGATCGCCTGCATTGCGCCGCCACCTGTGTTTGGGTTTAGTCCAGGCGGCGCAAAGTTGGTTCGATTCAAGACATTGAACATCTCCGCGCGGAATTGCACGTTGAAGCTCTCCGAAATCCTTGGGATGCGATTGTTCTTCACCATCGAGTAATCAACGTTGAACAACCCGGGTGCGATAACCGAATTCCGCCCAAGGTTGCCACGAATGTTGGGACAGAAGCCCGGGGCACCGAGCGTGAGTGCGCGCGCAGTGTCGCAGTAGAGTGTGTTCGCAGGAGTCTGAGGCACCATTGAAAAGCACTGGGCTTTGAGATAGTGGGACGGGTTTCGCTTGTTGACGACGGAGTCGCAATCGGGACCGCCAACCCGATTCGGCGGATTGAGGGTCGGGATGATTTCACCCAGCATGTCCGCAGCGTCCATACCCATGCTGGGCATGATCGGAACACCATCGCTCATCGAGCTGATGAGGCCCAACTGCCATCCGCCAAGCACGCGTTCCCCAAATCGGCCAAGCGATTTTGCCTCGGGGGCATTCCACAGGCTGTTGATGACCAGGTTCCGTCCGACATTGTAGGCCGACAGGCCCCGGACGAGGCGCAGGTCGTAGACCGGCAGGGCATTCCACTCATTGCTGAAAGTGTCGGCGGCGGCGCTTCCCGAACTGTCGTCAATACTCTTGCTCCAGGTGAAGGAACCTGTCACTTGAAAACCGCGGCTCATCCTTTTATCGAGTTTCACCTGAAGACCATTGTAATAGGATCTGGCCTGCCACAGGATGCTTCGGATGATCTGAACGTTGGGATTGTACAGCGCAGCCTGACCGTCAACGCCTGGCGCCAGAGTCCAGGGGATCGGCCAGTAATAGCCCACGCCGTCGATCGGGTGTCCAACATTCACCGGCTGAACCGAATTGCCACCTTCAGTCAGAAACGGATGGTGGAATCCGCGCGAGCCCGCATACCCCAGTACGAGTGTCGTGTTGGATGTGAGTTGCCGCTGGAGGTTCAGATTCCACTGGTATACGTAGTTGCGCTTAATATTGTTGTCGTTGTAAGCCCAAACCACCTGCGTAGGCCTCACCGCGGGGGCGAGCGCCGGAACTCCGGACGGCCATACGCCCGCAGGAGGGGAGGCCGTGCTCGAGGGACCGACTGTACCGTAGCTGCCCAGGAAGGGGGCGGTCGTAGCGTTATAGAGGTTTTTGATGTAAGGCTGGGGCAGCGAATCAAATATCCCAAAACCGCCTCGGACTGCCGTCCTGCCATTGTGGAAGGGATCCCAGGCGAAACCAATCCGCGGCTCGAAGTTCTTGAGCGTGGGATTGCGGGTGTAAAACTGGTGGACCAGGTCCGTGGACGGGCTTTGCAGCGTCCTCAAGTATCCGACTTTTCCGTGTAGCTCCGTCGGGTTGGTCTGCATCTCGTAGCGTAGTCCGAGATTCACGGAGAGGCTGGGCCGCAATTTCCAATCGTCTTGAATGTAGCCGCTGAAAACCTTGTCGCGCATATAGTGCTTGCTACTTGCCACAAGATCGGCGGGCAGGACCGCGCTGCGCGGCTGATTCGTCAGAAAATTCACAAGCGCTCCGCAAGAGGCGTCGATGTTGCTGGTCCCCGGCCTTGTGCAATCGTTTCTTGCTACCGTCGTTGACAAAGTTGCTGTAAATGTGCCGTTGCCGTTTATCCCATTGACGGCAAGAACATCGTTCTGCTGCGCCAGGAAGGTAAAGCCGAACTTCAACCCGTGGTTCCCGCGCGTGATGAAGGCATCATCGTACACCTGGAAAATTTGGTTCCAGAGATCCTGGTGCGTCGCTCCCCAAAGTTGTATAGGAGGTGTTATACCCGTGCTCGATAGAACGATCAGGGGCGCGCCATGGCCAGGCACGCCTGGGAGCATATTCAGCGATGTGTCGGCCGTCAACGGGTTGATGGCCTGCCGTTGGAAGTCGTAATAGTTGTTGGTCTTGCCATAGGTTTTGTCCAAAGCCACCCGCACCGTATTCACAACGGACGGACTGAACAAGTGCGTCTCTTCCAGCACTGCGGCCTGTCGTTGCGCGAAGAAATCTACAAAAACCTGGTTGAGGGCTTGGGGAAGAGTGAAGCTCGAGGGGTCTCGGACGTAGGTTGCAAGCACAGTGTCTTTGTCCGAAATCTTCAGATCCCCGCGGGCGGTGACGAAGTTCTCCGTGGTGTGCTGTACCGCTGTCCAGTTGTACGCCCCAACGTTCGCGTTACAGCCGACACAAGACGGAGAACCATTCGGTGGAGGGAAAAACCCCAGGTACTTTCGTATATACGGATCTATCGGAACGGTACTGACCACGCCGTTCGAAAGATTGGTAACGTTCCCGCCGCGCACGGCATCGGAAATGGTGAACTGAGTCTGAGGTGTTCCCTTCGTTTGACGCACGCCCTCATAGTCTCCAAAGAGAAAGAGCTTGTCCTTCAGAATGCGCCATCCGGCTGACGCTCCGAACTGGTTTTGCTTCAAAGGCTGTTTCGGGAGACCGCTGGCATTGTTGAAGAAGTTTGCGGCATCGAGTTTATCGTTGCGCACGAAATCAAAGACACTTCCGTGGAGGCTGTTGGTGCCCGAGCGCGTGATGGCGTTGATCACCCCGCCGGAAGTGAAGCCGTACTCCGCCGAATAGTTGCTCGTCAGCACAGTGAATTCCTGGATCGCGTCCACGCCCAGGTTCTGGCCGAGAACGCTCCCGGGACCCGCGTTGGAATAATCGTTCACGAGCGCCCCGTCCAGACGATAACTATTCTGCGTCGGCCGGCCTCCAGAAATCGTCATCTGTAGTCCCAATCCGCGTGAGGCTTGCGTTCCGAGGGGATGCGTGCGGACCGACGCCACGCCGGGTTGCAGCGTGGCCAGAGAGGCCCAGTCACGCCCGTTCAATGGCAATTCGCGCAGCGTCGTCGCGTTAACGTTGCCCGAGATTGTTGAACTTGTCAGGTCCACTTGCGGTGCTGCGGCCGTCACCTCGACCGTCTCCACAACCGGCCCGACCACCAGCGCAAGATTCAACTCTTGTTTCTGGCCGACGGTCAGGGTCAGCTTAGCAGCAGTGGTGCTGAAGCCCGAGGCGGATGCGCTGACCTGGTAATCGCCGGCATTGAGGTTGGGCACGGTGTATGCGCCAACGGGATTCGTCGTAGTGCTTGCCGTCACACCAGTCGCGATATTCGTAACAGAGACTGTGGCATTGGGTACCGCTGCGCCCAGCGCGTCAGCGATGGTGCCGGACAGCGTGGCGCCGGCTACCTGCGCGCGCAACGGACCGGAGATCAGGAGACAAAGCCCAAGAATCCAGGTGAAAAACAGGAATTTGATTGTTTTCGGACTCATCTGCAGGATCCTCCCCTTTCATCTTGCTGCATCTGTTATCCGAAACGTATTTGGATCACACTACCCGCGAGACGTCAATGTATTTAAATCTGGTGTATTTAAATCTAGGGGACCATAAACTGGGAAGCCGGGATCATGAAGCTGACACGTGCAGTGGGCGAAGTGGTGGGACAAAAACGGTGCAAATCGAAAATCACGATGGAGGGAGATAAGAAATGAAAACCTGCCTGACGATTCTCTTGGCTTTGTGGATGGTCTTCATTCCGAGCGCGCAGGGTCAGCAGTCCCCAGCCACGGCGCCACCGCCACTGATGCCAATGGTAACCATGTCGGGACTTCTGAGGCTGGTCCAGACCATCCCATTGCCGACCGAAGGCTACATGGACCACATAGCGGTGGACGTCAAAGGCCAGCGCCTGTTTATTACAGGGGAGGCCAACCGGAGTCTTGTAGTTGTGGGCCTGCGCGAAGGCAAGGTGATCCACGAGACCAAAGGGCTCGGGGGGAATCCTCGCAAGCCGTTCTATCTTCCCGAGACCAACGAAATCTGGACGGACCTCGGAGATAACACTGTTGTAGCCATTAGCGGGACTACGTACGAAGTAACTAGAACCGTCGAGTTGACTGGTGGACGTGGTGCTGCCAGGAGGACACCGGATAACGGGGCTTACGA
>QHXC01000041.1 GCA_003222815.1 Acidobacteriota bacterium
AAACCCGCCATTAGTTGTACAAAATGGTCAAATTTCGCGAAGCCCAAGCAAACGCGGGCTAAAGCCCGCGTTTCGAGAGTGGCACTCTCCTCGGTATGAGGCACGCTCGCTACTTCTTGCCGACCATCAGAATTGAAAACGAACCCGGGACCATGGGACCACGAGGGGGACGTCCTGAGCCTCCCGGTTGCGCGTCAGCTGGAGCGGGCCCAAACTCGGCGGCCATGGTTAGTACGTGATTCGTCTTTGTGTCGAGGGTTAGCGTCTTGGCTCCCGTCATGGTTTGTAGCGTCTGCTCGACTACGAAGCTCGTGGGACTTTTTTCTTTAATAAAAGTCATTGTGCCGCCACCTTCCGCGCTAATGGCTTCCATGGTAGCGGGGTTGAATGCGACGGTGTCGACACCAGTGCCGGTTGGGAGAGTAGTAATGATGTTGCCATCTCTTGCATTGACAATGATCACCACCGGTGACGGCTGGCGGTAATACGCAAAAAGGATGTGATTCTTCGCATCAAATGCCAGACCGCTTCCGCGGCTGCCCTTCGAGCTAACGTCATAATGCGCCGTAACCTTCATATTCTTCGCGTCCACGACGGCAATGTTGGCCCTGTCCGAAATGTTCACATAGATCGTGCCTTTGCCATCGCTCACCGCTTGCTCCGGACCTCCTCCCAAGGCGACTGTTCCAATCACGGCGCCTTCCTTCGCATCGATGACCGTAGCATCCGGCGGCGTGTGGCTCAGCACCCACACACGCTCGTTGTACGGATCAAACATGATCCCATCGGGACGCCCCTGGATGTCGAACGTTTTGATTACTTTCAAAGAGGTTGTGTCCCACATCGTGAGCTTCTCTCGTGTGGTAGAGAATCCGTGATGGGATTTTGGATCCACCGTAGCGCCGCCAGCAGCGACATTGAGAATCTCGCCGACCGGTTCAAGCGTATCCAAATTGAAAACCGACAGGTGCCCCATCGGGCCATTGCGGGGGATGTATAAACGGCGGGCTTCCACGTCCGCGAAAATGTAGTCAAAACCGCCTTCGCCGCCAACTTTGGCCCTCTTTAGCACTTTATAAGGACGGGCTGTTGGCGCATGCTGCGCCAATCCGGTGGATACGAATATCGCGATCGCTACTGTAAGTAGAACTATTGGATGAATTCGCCGCATAGAACATTGCCTCCCAACGGATTATTTTTTCGATCGCGAAAGACCGACGTCGCGAAATCCCTTGTTGAAACCTTCGACTTCGTTCATCGGCGCGCAGATGCCTTCGGTGATCCCTGCGAACAACCCCTTCCACCCGAAATAGGTGATATGGTCATCCGTTATTCTTCTGAAGGTCCTCTTGGCCCCCACGTACGGTGCGGTGTAGTACTCCGGATCGTACAGCGTCATTTGAAGCTCGATCGTGTTGTAGTCGATGCGCCGGTATCTCTCTTCGATACGTGCATGGAAACTTTTGGGGAGCGCGTTTTGATCCAACCACGCCCGTTCTTCCAGACCAACGGTATTTACGATCAAGGTGTCCCCGTCCCAATTCGCAACGGAGTGTCCATACCATGCCGGACCAAGGTTCTCGAGATTATGGCCTGAAGGTAGCGTCCGGCCATCGGTCCAGAGGTATCGTATTCGGCTTTCCCACTGGAAAACCTGAAGGACTTTGTCCTTGGTCATAATCCATTCCATGGGCTCGTCATCATTAAGCAGTCTTGGAAAGCCCATTGGGTTGCACGAATACCATGGCGCGTTTCCGACGATTGGGCCCTGACCAACGACCCGTCCTGCCATTGCCGCTACGCCTGCAGGAGTCAACGGAGGGGCCGGTGTGCCCAAGGTGTGATCGCGAACCGTCATCTCCCAAATTCCGGTGAAATCATGCGGGTCGAATTGTTGATCTGTCGCCCCCTTTTCATAAATGGGCTTGAACTTCCCATTTCCTGGAGCGCCTTGACCATTCGCACTAGCGGCTGGCCAAAGGAAAACCACTGCCAGAGCGGTGACTAGAGTCATGAAGCGATTTCGCATATTCGAATCCTCCTAGCGGATTAAATTAGCCACGGTTGACACGGGCGCCGTGTATTCGTGATGTCATCGAGCGGATTCGCGTCCAAGACGCATTAGAAACTCCTCCTTAGACGTATACAGACCAGGTCATATCCGGCTGACGCGTAGCTTATATGAAAAGTGGCTTTGGTCAAATAATCCGCTTCAAGCCGGCCCTGAGGATAGGAAAGTCTCATGGCCCTGCGGGCCACCCCCGAGGATGAAAACTTCAGAGTTCCTGACTGTCGAATCGGGAACTCTGAATCCGGCCGATGCCCGCATGCGGACGTTGCGATTGGAGAACCAAGACGATTATGATCGGTCGGCGCTCCTCAAAAGTTCACTGAGGTCGTGAACGTCCGAGGGGCTAGCGTCGCCGAGGACGAAGTACCAGAGGCCTCCTTCCGCCCACGTCTCGGTATTGAAGGCCAGCTTCCTACTGAGCGAGGATCCCGAATTCAACCCGCTTAACTCGGCGCGGTTTTGGAATATGAACACCGAAATCTGATGTTTTCCCACCTCAAACAACAGTTGTGCGCCGGGACTCTGCTGGAAATAGGTGAGGCGTCCGCCGATAAGCTTGAATGGAGATGTCTGCATCTCCGGCAGGTTGAAAGTGAACGGGAGTTTACCTTGAAACCAAGGTTTAACCGTATGCCGGTCGGACGATACCACGTCAACCGGATTAGCGCTGGCCAACGTGGAAACATGAAGGTCTGCGAGTTCACCCAGGGCTTGCCCACTACGCAAGTGTTGCAGCCAAACGGCGGAGGGAACCAGCACCAACACGAGCGCGGCCGCTGCGGCCAAGGCTGGTGCCCATCTCCTCGCCCACGGTGGACGCTTCGCCGCATTGATGCTTTGTGCGATTTTCAGGCGAAACTCCGGCCTCGGAGAGAACCGGCGCCCGGCAGCCTGAGTCATTCGCTTCAATTGCAGACGGCTGAGCGCGTCTGCGGCGCAGGTCGGACACGCCCGCAGGTGTGCCTCCATTTCCGTCAACTCGCCGTCAAAAAGCTCGCCATCCACGTACAGGTCGAGTTTCGGAACCCAGTCGCAAGTCATTTGGAAGCTCCTCGCACTTTCTCCGCAAGTAGTTCGCGAATCGATTTTCTCGCCCGCGACAACCGTGACATTACCGTACCAATCGGAATTCCGACGATTCCAGCTATCTCCTGGTAGCTCATCTCCTCCATATCGCACAACAGGATCACCTCGCGGAATTGCACCGGCAAACGTTCGAGGGCACCTTGTACCATCTGCTGATCCGCACGCGCAAGCAGCACTGCCTCCGGCGTATCGGCCGCCAGACCAACTGCGTCTTCTTCACGATCGAGCGGCACAGTCATCTTCACACTCAACCCGCTGCGCGACGTCAGAAACGTATTTCGCAAAATGCGGTACATCCATGCTCGAAAGTTCGTCCCCTGCTGGAATGACACGAAGCCCTTAAGTGCCTTGAGGTACGTCTCCTGCACGAGGTCTTCGGCCTCTTCCCGGTTGCGCGTGAGCCAATGTGCGAAGTTGTACAACGAGGCGAACATCGGTATCGCCTGCGCTTCGAAGGACTCGGCGTCGGTGCGTCGGTCGGTCACGACTCAATATGGTAACTCCGCTCATTGGGCGCTACGCCAGGAAGTCCAGCGTAACAGGAGCTCACCGGGACCTGCAGAATCGGACGGTCCCGGCTTCGACCTCAGGCCGCCATGTGCTCCACGAATGTCGCACAGGACAAAACTCGGATCACTAGGCGGCAAGTTTCAGGAATAGACAGTCTGCATCTTCGATGGAACCTGTCTAGTGCTTCTCTTCCTTTGCAGGAGCGCATCCAAGGACCATTTTCCAGGACCGTTGACCAACAGGAAAGCCGTCGTCAACAGCTGAGCATACTCGGATCGAACCTCATGCAA
>QHXC01000042.1 GCA_003222815.1 Acidobacteriota bacterium
CATTCAAAGACCGTAAATTCCAAATGCTCGCGATCAGTGTCGATAACGATTGGAAACTGGTCAACGGGTTCTACAAAGATTACAACCTGACTCTCCCAGCATTTCTTGATCCCGGGCACCAGGTGGCGAACCAGTATAAAGTTTACAAGTTTCCGGAAACCTTTCTCATCGACGGCAACGGCTACGTGATAAAGCACACTTGGGTGGAGCGGTGGGCGGATCCCCGCGTCATGTCCAATATCGATTCCCTCATCCGGCAGCAGGAAGCAAGACAACACACGGAACAGCACCAGGCCTCCGCGCCCTAAGCCCCGCCGGGCTACTTAGATGAAATTTTTCTTCGACTACGAACGGCCGGAGCTGGCCGAAATATTCAATCCTCCTTTTCGCGCGACGCAGATCTACAAGTCGGTCTATCAGCGGCGGTTCGAAGATTTCGAACGGATGACGGATCTGCCCAAGCCGCTGCGTGCGGATCTGGCGGAGCAATGGGAGATCCGGTTACCGGCCGTTCACCGGCGATTCGATTCTTCCGACGGAACACGGCGATATCTGGTACGCCTGAAAGATGGCGAATTCGCAGAGACCGTTTTCATTCCGGAAGAGAACCGGAACACGATTTGCATTTCGTCGCAGATTGGGTGCGCACTCGATTGCAAGTTCTGCCTCACCGGTCAACTCGGGCTGACGCGTCATCTGAGCGCGGGGGAGATTGTGGCGCAGGTCTTGGTCGCGCAAAGGGACCATTCTTCATCGGATGCGAGCTTTAACATTGTCCTCATGGGAATGGGTGAGCCGCTGCACAACTACGACAATGTGATGAAGGCGATTCGCATTCTCCACGACGAGAATGGACTGAACATGTCCATGTCCCGCATCACGCTTTCAACGGCCGGACTGCTTCCGGGAATTGAGCGGCTTGCCAAGGAACCGATGATTCCCAATCTGGCCATCTCACTTACGGGTGCGACCAATGAGAAGCGAAACGCGCTGATGCCGATCAATCGAAAATATCCAATCGAGCAACTGCTCGATGCGGTTCACCGTTTCCCACTCAAGCACCGCCAACGGGTGACGTTCGAGTATGTCCTGCTTGAAGGGGTGACGGACGCGCCGGAAGATGCATTCGCCCTTGTGAAGTTGCTTCAGGGAATCCGCGCGAAGGTGAATTTGATTCCCTTGAACGAAGCCGAGGAGCTCAGCTACCGCCGGCCTTCAGACGCTGCGGTGGAACAGTTCCAGCAAATCCTTATCGACCACAACATCTCCGCCTTCATTCGGAAGAACCGCGGCAATGATATTTCCGCAGCTTGCGGTCAATTGAAAAAGAAGTGGGCGGAGGTGCCCGCTTAGGGCTCGCGCGAAAATAACTTGGCAGAATCCGCTGCCCTGAATCCGACCGGGAATCTGACCAATGCTCAATTCCCAATGCTCAATTCTCATCCGAAGTGGATGTCGGATTGCAAAATGTTCCACCGATGCAAGACAAGATCGTACTGTCGGACCAATTCGAAGAACGACTCATTGAAATCGCAGCAAGGATCATTAGTCTTGCAGGCCGGCTCGCACACATGCCGCGGCTTCTCCTTTCGGATGAGAATTGAGCATTGGGAATTGAACATTGGTCAGATCCTCCCGGGCCTGCATTCTGCCAAGTTATTTTTGCGCGAGCCTTAGCTGTTCAGACCCCAGTTGACCTGGCTGTGTATGATGTGTTTCCCGATGGCCCTTGTAGTGCAAAAAGTAGGTGCCTGTGCCCGATTTTCTTGATAGATTTCGCTGAAAAGAGGTGAACCATATGAAACGGAGACTTCAGATGGGTGTGGTGATTGCGTTTGTGTTGCTGGTGGCAAGTTGGATCCCTGTCGCCCAGGCGCAGACGGCCCCAGCGAAGACAACGGCTGGACTGAAGAAGTGGACGCCGCCACGGACAGCGGACGGCCAACCGGATCTACAGGGAGTATGGGCGAACAACAACGTGACACCACTGGAACGACCGGTGGCGTTGGCTGGGAAACCGTTCCTGACGGATGCGGAAGTCGCCGCGTTGAAGGTGAAAGCTACCGATCTTTTCGCCGGTGATGGTGATGCCGCCTTCGGAGATGATGTTTTCACCGCAGTTCTGTCGGGGGTGCAGAAGTTTACCTCCAATGATGCAACGACCGGCAACTACAACCAGTTCTGGATCGCCGACCGAGATTTCGACAACCGAACGTCGTTGATTACGGACCCGCCGGATGGAAGGCTTCCTCCGTTGACGTCGGAGGCGCAGAAAAGACTTCCTGACCCTCAACTGGATCGGAGGCAACGCGGCTCGGACGGCCCGGAAGACCGAAGCCTATCCGAGCGTTGCCTTACATTCGGTGCGCCAAGGATTCAAGCGGCTTATAACAGCTACTTCCAGATCTTCCAGACTCGCGACTACGTGGCGATCCTCATGGAGACGATCCACGACGCTCGCATCATCCCTCTGGATGGGCGCTCGCACGTCGGGCAGAACATCCGGCAGTGGCTAGGTGACTCCGTTGGTCACTGGGAGGGGGATGCGCTGGTCGTCGACACGACCAATTACTCTCCCAAGAGTGACTTTAGGGGATCTCACGAGAACTTGCACGTCGTCGAACGTTTCACGCGCGTCAGCCCGAACAGAATCGACTACGAAATCACGGTCAACGATCCGACGACGTGGACGAGGCCCTGGACAGCCATGATTCCGCTGAAGCTGACTCACGAAGAGATCTATGAGTACGCGTGTCACGAGGCGAATGAGGGCATGGTGGGTATTCTCGCCGGAGCCCGGCTCCAAGAAAAGGGCCGCTGAAGAAGCGGCGGCCATGCGAACATCTTCGAGTCTTTTTCCGTGACGATGCAAACGATCCGGCCCATGACCGAGAGTCGTGACGAAGAAGCTGTGAAACAATCAAAAACGTTCCGGATGAGAATTGAGAATTGATTAGTGGTTAATGATTAATGCGCTTGGCCAATTCTCATCCGAAGTTCTTTTAAACCAAAATCTGAGCCGCGAATTGCGCGAATGACGCGAATGGGCCGCCCGCAATTACTGCAATGTGGACAATTCTGTGCGGCCCATTCGCGTCATTCGCGCAATTCGCGACAAAAAAATCTTCGCAAAAATCCAAGAAACCCGCCTGCCGTCGGAATCCAGGAACGACACTCCACGGGTACATCCGAACGTGGATGTTCGCGATCGAAGACGTCCAGCACTGTCACATACAAGGATCCGTGCGATGCAAGTACAATGCTTCCTTCCAAGCTTCCTTCCAAGCTTGACCGCCGGCGAACGGGCCTGTTATTGTGGCGCGCATTATAGTTCAGCATCAGCGATGTTTTTTGGCGAAGAAAGTTATGTCCGTTTCGCCTTTTCAGGTGGAGGGGGACCATGAAACGTATGGGTGTATGTGTGTTGGCTGGGCTGCTTGCTGTTGCGTCGGTGGGAGCTATGGCTTGGGCGCAAGCGACCACGGCTCAAATCAGCGGTACCGCCAAGGATCAAAGTGGCGCAGTTCTGCCGGGCGTTGAGATCACAGTCACTCAAACCGCGACCGGCGCAAAAAGAAGTGCCGTTTCCAATGAAACCGGCAACTACGTCCTTGCGAGTCTCCCGCTTGGACCCTACATGCTGGAAGCCGCTTTGCCAGGCTTCAAGAGCTACGTGCAAAGTGGAATTGTCTTGCAGGTCGATGCGAGTCCGACGATCAACGTCGTACTCCAGGTAGGCCAGGTTACCGAACAGGTGGAAGTTCAGGCGAACGCCGCTCTTGTGGAAACGCACAGCAGCGGCCTCGGAACAGTCGTGGACAACCAGCGCGTCGTGGAACTTCCATTGAATGGGCGCAACGTCACCGAACTGGTTTTCCTCGCCGGCATGGCGAACGTCGGCGGCAGCGGCTTCTTGAATTCGGTCCGCAATTATCCGACCGTCATGATTTCGGTGGCGGGCGGAATCGCAAACTGGACCGCATATAACTTCGACGGCGTCGCCCACAATGATGCCTACAATAGCTTGAATCTCCCGTTACCTTTCCCGGATGCGCTACAGGAATTCAAGGTCGAATCCAGCGCTCTGCAGGCACAGTATGGCGTACATGCATCGGCTAATGTGAACGTCGTTACGAAGTCCGGTACGAACGATCTCCACGGCGATGCGTTTGAATTTGTGCGGAATGGGATCTTCAACGCTCGAAACTTCTTTGCGCCGAAGCGCGACACGCTGAAGCGAAATCAGTTCGGGGGCACACTCGGCGGCGCCATCGTGAAGAACAAGCTTTTCTTCTTTGGCGGATATCAGGGCACCATTCAGCGTTCCGAACCAACACAAAATACCGCCTACGTTCCTACTCCAGCCATGCTTCAGGGGGATTTCACCACGTTTGCCGGCCCCACATGCCAGGCGAGGCCACTTACGCTGGCGGCTTCTCAAGGATTTGTGAATAACCAGGTTTCGCCGTCGCTCATCAGCCCGTTCGCACTGAAGGTCGCGGCGCGGCTTCCGCAGACGAGTGATCCGTGTGGCAAAGTGAACTTTGGATTGAAGACGAATCAGAGCGAACACATGGAAGTCGCCAGGCTCGATTGGCAAGCGAGCGAGAAGCACTCGATATTCGGGCGATTCTTCGTCACGAATTTGAATATTCCCACGACATTCGATGGGTCGAATGCGCTTACGTTGAGCAGGAACGGTCAGGCGGATCGCGTGTATGCGCTCTCGATCGGAAGTACTTACTTGATTAGCGCTAACGTCGTGAGTTCTTTCCGTATCGGAGCGAACCGACAGGAAATTCCAAAGGTGACGGATCATTTCGCCACCTGGCCCGAACTGGGTGTGAATGCTCCCTTCAACCCCGATGCCGAGCCGCGCATTACGGTCGCCGGAGGAAATGTCGGTGCAGCCGGAGCGGGTAATACAGGTGGTGGAGGAAATGGCTTCAACATCGGCGGCGGCAACGCCATCATCAATAGCGACTACGGTGGACCGAATCCCAACATTAGCGAAGATATAAGCTGGGTCCGAGGATCGCATCAGTTCGGATTCGGAACGAGCTACATTCACACCGGTCTGAACTACAAATCAGGCATCAATGCGACCGGTGTGATGACGTTTAACGGGAATATCACCGGACACGGTATGGCCGATTTTCTACTCGGCAAGCCCATTACCTGGGCGCAGGGCAACATTCAGTCCTACTTGTACAACCGGCAGGAATATTTCGGTGCCTATATACAGGATTCCTGGAAAGCGACTCAGCGTCTCACCATCAATTACGGCCTGCGTTGGGAACCATTCTTTGCATTCAAGAACAAACACGGATGGTTTGATCATTTCGACATGGACTTGTTCAATCGGAACGTGCATAGCACCGTTTACCCGAATGCACCGGCGGGCCTGATCTTCCCAGGCGATGCGCAGTGGACGTGGGGCCAAAAGAGCATTGCGTACAACAGATACAAGATCTTTGCGCCGCGTCTGGGTTTGGCATGGGATCCGAAAGGGGACGGGAAAATGTCGGTCCGCGCCTCGGCCGGAATCTTTACTGACCGCGGTGCCTTGTATTCCATGAGCGCGATGGCGCAGGATTCACCGTACGGAAGCGTGCTCACGGTTAATAATCCTAAGGTGGAGGATCCGTGGGGCAGCTATCCGGGCGGAAACCCTCTTCCGATTGTGCTGA
>QHXC01000043.1 GCA_003222815.1 Acidobacteriota bacterium
CGATGATAAGACTGACTGCGCTGAAGACCCAGTTGACGATTAGCCTCAGCATGGATTTTCCGGCCAATAGAATATCTCAGGCGAGATGAAGTTTGCGACAGCCGGGTGGGCGCAAAACTGCAACTGATCTACCAAGTTGATACGAAAACTCCCCTAGCAAGTAGGCGCTGTGGCTTCGCGAACGTCGTTTTGTCACAATGCTGGGCGGAAAGCGCCCGAGCCACAAGTGCAAAATTGCGGCGACCCCTCGGGGCTCCTTTTTGGTGGGTAAACTGCTACGAGCAGGCGTGGAAGGTGTCCGATGAGTGCTTATGTCATGTCGAGACAGATCGTGTTGGAGCCGGAACGCAGAAGTACGGTAGTCTTGGAATTTGAGAAAGAGCTAAGGAAGAAGATCATTGGGCAGGATGAAGCCGTAGCGCAACTCGTCAATGTGTACCAGACGGTCTTGGCGGGAATGACCGCGCCGGGACGTCCGGTTGCCAATCTTCTGTTTCTCGGACCGACAGGTTCAGGAAAGACTCGCCTGGTTGAAGCTGGAGCCGAAGTCCTCTTCGGCACCGCGGACGCGGTGATCAAAATTGATTGTGCCGAGTTTCAACACAGCCATGAGATCGCAAAGTTGATTGGTTCCCCTCCGGGCTATCTCGGGCACCGCGAAACATCGCCGGCGTTGACGCAGGATGTGATCAACCACTACCAGACGGAGACCTTGAAGCTCAGTCTGGTACTGTTCGACGAGATCGAGAAAGCCAGTGATGCGCTGTGGCAGTTATTGCTTGGAATTCTGGATAAGGCGACACTCACGCTGGGCGACAATCGGAGAGTGGATTTTTCGCGAACAATTGTCTTTATGACATCGAATCTCGGCGCCAGCGAGATGACCCGACTTGCTTCCGGAAGTCTTGGCTTTGCGCCAAGACCCGGTCCAGAGCAGTTGCGGGAAATCGACCGCAAGATCTCCAGAGTGGCAGTCGACGCCGCGAAACGCAAATTCTCGCCTGAATTCATGAACCGCATCGACAAGGTCGTGGTCTTTGGCACACTCGAGCCGGAGCAGCTCAATCGTGTCCTCGATATTGAACTCAAACGGGTGCAAGACCGAATTTTTTTAAGCCAACCTGAGCGCCTTTTTGATTTTCTTTGCACGGCAGATGCAAAAGAATTCCTTCTTAGTGAAGGGACGGATCCGAAATACGGGGCACGTCCTCTCAAGCGTGCGATCGAGCGTCATCTTGTTTTTCCTCTCTCGAGTCTGATCTCCAGCGGACAAGTTCAGGCCGGTGACACCATCGATATCAATCTGGCAAAAGATGGGCGGAGCCTGATCTTCACAAAAGAGCAGCACGAGCCGTCCGGCGGACATGGTAACGGTCCGGCTTGGCCGCAGCCCGATCACGGTTCACCGGAAGCCGCCGCTTCACCCATGTCTCGCTGGCGGGCCGTCGGGCAATAGGAGTTCCGCCAACGGCGTTCGGATTTCCGGAGATGTTCCGGATTTCGTGCGCTGCTTTGCAGTTCATCTTTTCGGTGACAATCGCTGGCCCAACTGCCGTTTCTAGGTTTTAAACCTTGCACCCGCATTCCAAAGGTGCCGCAAGCACGAAGGTTGGCTTGCGGGACAGGCTTCTCGGCAGTCCAATACCTGTGAAAGGGAGGCGCACCAGGAACCCAGTGCCCTTCCTTTCTACAAGGGGGATGCCGGTGAGTCACCCGGTTTACGGTGTAAATCACAAGGAGACAATCCGTTTACTGAAAGAACGATCGCTACGCCTCCGGCGCGGGGGGAGTCTTTTAGACGGCCGCAAGATCGGTTTGATTGTCGAAGGTGGAGCCATGCGGGGGGTCATTTCTTGCGCCGCCCTGCTTGGACTTGAAGAGCTTGGAATGACCGAGGCTTTCGATGAGGTGTACGGAGCGTCGGCAGGCGCCGTCAACGCCGCGTATTTTCTTGCGGGTCAGGCTGCTTACGCGACCACGATTTATTCTCAGAAGATCAACAATACGCGCTTCATTCGCCGCCTATGGCATCGGCAGATCGTGGATATTGACAGCCTCTTCGAATCCATTATCGCCCGCGAACGGCCGCTGCGCGTCGATAAGGTTCTGGCTTCACGTTCACCGTTGTTTATTGCGATCGCGGATGCCTGCACCGGTAAAGCGTTCCTCAGTCCTGCTCAGACCAGCAGCACGCCTCTTCTCACTCTCCTCAAAGCAAGCAGCGCAATGCCGCTCTTGTACAACGGACTCGTCAAAGTCGATGGGCGAGACTGTTTCGACGGCGGTTTAATCAACCCCCTGCCGATCCTGGATGCAATTGAGGCCGGCTGCACGGACTTGCTGGTCTTGCTGACCCGTCCGGCCAGTTTTCGAGAGTGTATACCGAGTGTTATCGAGCGTCAGTTGTTCGAAATCCGATGCGCGCGCGGCAACGGCGCGATCATGAAGGCTTTCTGCAATACGCACCTTCGCTCGAACGGCGCCCGGGATATCGCATTCGGCAGGCAATCTGGTCCGGCGGGCATCAACATCGCGACGATTTGTCCTGATGAAAGCGGCCCCGGGATCGAGCGAACCACACGAAATGCACAGTTGCTGAGGGCCGCTGCCATTGCGAGTGCCCAGCGGACGTTACGGACGTTCGGTCATCCGGTCGAGGAGTTTGTTGAGGTGCTGCGGCCATTTCCGGCGCTGGAACTGGACCTGGAGCCACCAGGCATGGATTCAGAATCAGGCGAGTCCACGTTGACTCCAGTGTAGTTCCGCTACTTCATGGTCTTCAGGGCTTCCGCTTCGTTATTGAACACGTCGAAAACGGTGAGAAGCTTTGTGATTTGCAGCAGATCCTGCACGCGGCGCGTCAGGTTGAGGAGTTTAAGCTGGCCGCCCTGGTTCCGCACTGTCGTGAAGGAGCTTACGAGTTCGCCAAGGCCCGAGCTATCGATGTAGTCGACGTCGGCAAGATTTAAAAGAAACTTTCGCTCGCCGGCGCCGAGAAGCTTTTGGATCCGATCGCGGAGGATCCGGGCGCCCTCACCCATGGTAATTCGGCCGCTGAGGTCGAGGATCGTGATGTCATCCAGACGGCGGGGATTGAGAACCATGCTCATTGGCGATCGTCTCCACGAAGTTTCTTCACCATCCGAAGCCTGCTTCCGCCACCCTCACGCTGGGATAGAACGACCTCATCCATAAAAGATCGAATGATCAAGATTCCCCGGCCACTCGGCTTCAGCAGGTTGGCCCCGTCGGTAGGGTCCGCGATTTTGTCCAGTGTGAAGCCTCTTCCCTCATCTTCAACTATGATTTCGATCATGTTGCCATCGGAGGATATTTGGAGGCTGGCCTCTTTGGTCGGATCGGATTTGTTACCGTGCTGGATAGCGTTGATCATCGATTCGCTAATCGTGAGCTCGATCCAGTGGGCCAATTCGTCGCTGAGCCTGTATTCCTTTATCGCTTCTCCGACCAGTGCATGGACGGTCACCATTTCGTCGAGCCGGCTCGGAATTGTCAGCGCAAAACTCTTGGGCGCCTTTGGACTCATTAATCCTCTACTAACACGAGGTTTTTTCAAAAGTCAATGACCATGCTAATCTGAGTCCAATGAACCATGCGGAGCGCCTGGAGATCGCGCCGGCGGCGCGAATCCAAGGATCTGTTCGGGTACCCGGTGACAAGTCCATCAGCCATCGGCTGGCAATGATTGGCGCCATCGCCGAGGGGACCACCATTATCCACAACTTTGCAGCCAGCCAGGACTGTCAAAGCACGCTGGAATGCCTTGAACAGCTTCGAACGCCGATCCTGCACACAGGGTCGACTGTCCTGGTCGAAGGCCGCGGTCTGGAAGGCTTTGAAGCGCCCAGGCGCCAGTTGAACGCGGGAAATTCCGGGACGAGGGACGATTCACTTTCGCGGCGCCCCATGAAGCGCATTATCGACCCTCTGAGGCGATTCGGGGCCATTGTAGAGGCTCGCGACGATAATTACCTTCCCCTCACGATCCGAGGAGGACCGCTGAGCGCGATTTCTTTCACCATGCCGACCGCCAGCGCGCAAGTAAAGTCGGCCGTGTTGCTGGCGGGCCTTCAGGCAGCGGGTGTTTCCAAAGTCCACGAACCGGTGGCCACCCGGAATCACACTGAAATCGCTTTATCTGAATTCGGAGCGCACATCCACTTTGATGCCGGCGAAATCAAGATAGAAGGCCGAAAGCCGCTTCAGGGAAAGGAGTTTGCTGTTCCGGGTGATCTTTCGTCCGCAGCATTTCTGATCGCCGCCGCGTTATGTGTTCCTGACTCGAAGCTCCGGTTGACGGGTGTGGGTTTAAATCCCACCCGATCCGGATTTCTCAGTCTGCTGCAACAGACGGGGGCGAGGATCTTGATTTCGCAGTTAGCTCCCACCGGCGGGGAGCCCATTGGCGAGATCACCGTGGAAACCTCAGAACTTTCAGGAATGGACATTGGAGGCTCATGGATTCCGAATGTCATTGACGAGATTCCGATACTGGCGATCCTCGGGACTCGCACTCGCCAGGGGATCCGGATACATGATGCTGCGGAATTGCGTAAGAAGGAGAGCGACAGGATTCGCGCAGTCGCTACGAACCTTCAGAGATTAGGCGCTCAGGTGCAGGAATTCCCCGACGGATTACTGATCCCTGGGAACCAAACACTTCGAGGCGGTACCGTAGACTCATTCGGAGATCACCGTATCGCTATGGCGTTCTCAGTGGCAGGGCTTATCGCCGTAGAGCCAGTCACCATTCAGGATCCCTCATGCGTGCGGATCTCCTTTCCGGGGTTCTTTGAGTGGTTGGATGAGGTCGTCTACAGGGATTAGCAAATTTCGCTAGATTTCCGTCTTTTCGGTCACCATCCGCGTCATCCGGACGCGCATGATGCGGCGGGAAATCATCTGCTCGACCCGGAAGGTGCTCTCCTCAAATGTGACCTCCTCGCCTTCCTTCATCAGCCGTCCCGATTGAGCCAACAGAAATCCTGCCAGTGTGACATAGTGTCCGGTTTCTGGAATGTTTAGCGACAGACGTTCATTGAGCTCTCTTACCGAGATACTCGCGTCGATCCGGATGCTGCCGTCGATGTGCGGTGCCAGGGAATCCACTTCCACATCGTGCTCGTCCTGAATTTCGCCTACGATCTGCTCGATCAAGTCTTCCAATGTCACGATACCTTCGACGCCACCGTGCTCATCCACCACGATGCCGAGGTGGGTTTGAGCTTTCTGAAGGAGCCGGACGGCACTGTTGAGACGGGCGGTATCCGGGATGAAGACGGGCTTGCGCAACAACTGAGACAACCGGAACGTCTTTGGAAAATGCAAATAAGGCATCAGGTCTTTGCCGTGCAGAATCCCATGGACATTGTCCAAACCACCCTGGTAGATGGGGAATCGCGAGTATCGAGTGCTTTCCACGACAAGCACGATTTCATCAAGGGGTGTACCTATCTCGATCGCCGTCACTTCCATCCGCGGCACCATTACATCTCTGACCGGGCGCTCGGAGAACTCAAGTACCCGTTCAAGCATCCCCGCATGCTCGTGCCGCTTGGTATTGAGAAGCGCCCGTAGTTCGGCGTCGGAAGCGGTGTTGCTTAGCGATTCGGGATTGTTCGGGACCCCTCGGAAGAAAAATCCAGCAATCTTGAGCCCGTGCCTGGTCACCGGATAAAACAGCCGCATGCAGATCTCAATGGGAAGAACGGTCCGAAGTCCGATCTGTTCCGGATATCGAGCAGCCAGCGTTTTGGGTCCGAGCTCACAGAAGAGCAGCATCACGATGGTCAGGAAAACCGTGTCCACGGCCAGGGCGAGATCCACAAGCTCCGGCCGACGAACAAAACGGGAAACAATTGCGGCCGAAACGGTGGCGGCGCCAATATTGGCGAAATTGTTTCCGAGAAGAAGCGTCGCCAGCAGCCTGTCGGGTGTCTCCAGCCATGCGGTCAACTTTTGGGCGGGCTTGTTGCCCTGAGATGCTAAATGCCTGAGCTTGTACCGGTTGCTGGCGAAGATGGCGGTTTCTGAAAGGGAGAAGAATGCGGCCAGCAGGAAAAAGGCGAACAAAGGTAGAACTAAAAACGTCAGCATCAAGGCCTGGGTTTAGGCTACAGGAACTTTGCCGCACGCCTTCGTGACGGCTTTTTCGATACGATCCTCGATCTCCAGTTCGGCCAGATTCAAAACGGTCGAAAGCTCGGAAATCAGCAGGAATCGAGCGCGGTCAAGCATACGCTTTTCGCGGAAAGATAAGGGTTTAACCCTACTGAGGTAAACGAGATTTTTGAAAACTTCGGCGACATGGAAAATCGATCCAGAGCGCATTTTCTCCGAGTTTTCCTTAAATCTGTCTTTCCAGTCTTTTTGGGTGAAAAATTGATTGCTACTGAGGAACGAAAGAAGTTGTTCGACGTCACGGCGTTCAATGATCTTACGAAGCCCGACGTCCCCGGCATTGGCGGTGGGCACCATCACCAGGATGTCGTTTGAACATATTCTCTCGAATATATCCATATCCCACCGAACAGACTGAGGGTATTCTACGCGGGATCAGGCGCAGAGGTCAAGGCGTATACCGCTTGAAACCACGCCTGTTGCGGATTTCGGCGACGTTCAGCGAAACATGAGCAGAACGCTGATCATTCGTGCATGCGCAATCGGCGACTTTGTGTTGAATCTTCCCACCCTTCACGCCGTGCGCAAAACATGGCCGGACAAGGCACTTACTTTAGTGGGATACCCGTCAACACTGGAACTGGCGAGGGAGTTCATCCCCGTAGAGGGAATTTACTCCATCGAATCCCCGCCGTGGTCGCGGCTTTTCCATGAACCGGTTTCCGGACTGGATTTCGATGGCGCCATCGTGTGGATGAAAGATCCCGTGCTGGCCGAAAACCTTCGGGGATCCGGAATCCGGGATATTGTTAGCGCCGATCCATTTCCGTCGTATGGCCACGCTGCCACGCATCTGCTGCGAACCCTCAAGCTTGGAGCCCCGCCGTTGCCCGATTTCTGGCGGCCCCAGTCGGAGCGCATTGTTATTCACGCCGGCAGCGGTAGCCCCAGGAAGAACTGGCCGTACTTTGAGGAATTGGCCGGACGTCTTTCGGATGTCGTTAATCTTTTCGGACCGAATGAAGAGGGCATCTCCCGGAAGGAGATTTTGCCACTTCCCCAGGTTTTCCAACTCCTCCGCCGCTGCCGGGCCTACATCGGCAACGATTCCGGCATCACCCACCTCGCTGCATACCTTGGCTGTCCCACCGTTGCTATCTTCGGTCCCACCGATCCGCGCATCTGGGGACCGATCGGCCGCCGCTCTCGTGTCATTTGGAAGGCAAAGCTTGAAGATATCTCCGTCGAGGAAGTACTGCTGGCGCTGCCCTGCAAACCTCCAAGACATCGCCAGCCATGAATCTGGATGAATCGCTAGTTCCCCCGTATGATTTCACTGAATCTCCTTACAGCGAGATTCAATCGCGGGCCCGGCACCAGCAGATAGTTTTCGCCTTCAATGTAAACGCGGCCGCTGGCCAGTCCAAGGGTCTCCCAATCTCTCTTGCGTTGAGCTATCTCTCTATCGTCTCGGATTGAGGACAACGTCTCAATGATGATGTCGGGCCTGCGGCTGATGACTTCCTCTAACGTCGGTTGAAGCGTTTCACGATCGACATCACTAAATAAATTTTGGCCGCCTGCGATCTCGATCAGATCATGTTGGAATGCCTCCGATCCCACGGAATAGAAGGACCCCAGGATCCCGGCGCCGCGATTATGAACCAGGAGCACTTTGGGCCGCATTGGCGGCGCCTTCGCGCGTACATCATCGAACGTACGGCGGATTTCCCGAACAATCTGCTCTGCGCGCGGATCGGCTCCTAGCGTGTGTCCCAAATCGAGCATGAACTGCAACGTGTGCTCCACATTGCCATGAACAAAGGGGTACATCCGAATGCCGACAGATTGCAGGCGATCGCGAAGTACATCTTGTGTGCCATACGTGATCACCAAATCCGGCTTAAGCTCGATGATCTTTTCTATATTCGGATTCAGCAGCCCACCGATCCGCTGCTTGGCGGCCACTTCCGGGGGAAATTGATCGTAATCGCCAACCGCAATCACTCTATCGCCAAGTCCGAAGGCGAAAAGCATCTCGGTAACATTCGGCACGGCGGAGATGATGCGCTGTGGCGGAGACGGGGCCTCCAGCTTTGGCGCAGAACGGCTGCACGAGGCCAGCACGATGATCAAGCATGTAGTCGCGGGCTTTAGCCCGCGCCCGGTCTTTGAACGCGGTCTAAAGCCCGCGACTACATGCTTAATCCGGTTCATTTCTCTCCGCCCAGGCGCACACGTGTCCCGACAACCACTCCTCGGCCGAGCGCCTGATAACCGAGTACCTCCTGGTAATCGCGATCGAAGATGTTCTCGATCCGGACGAACGCGGAAATCTGGCGCACGAAGTCATAGGAGAAGGACGCGTCAGAAGCCGTATAGCCGGGGTTACTCGTGAGCGGCGTCGGGAAGGCGAAGAAGTCGCTGTCAGCGCGCCGTCCGATGAATCGACTGGACCAATATGCTTTCCACCTGGGTTCACTCCAGGTCACCGCAAAATCGCCGGAGTGTCGAGGGCGCCGCAACAGCGGATCACGGGAACGAAACGGAAACGATGTTTGGTTCGATTGCTGGATGTGCCCATCGAGATAGGTGTAATTCGACTGAATCGAAACCTGTCGTACGCGCGTACGCGCACGTAGTTCAAGGCCGCGTGCAAGAGTCCGGCCGATGTTTTGATAACGACTCGAGCCATCCGGCTGACGAACCAGTTCAATCAGGTTGCGGAATCGGTTATCGAACCAGGTTAGATCGGCCGCGATTCGATCGTGCCCGAATGACTGCTCGATCGCAGTCTCCCAACTTCGTGAACGTTCGGCTAGCAAATCGGGATTGCCAAAAAAGAAGCGGTTTTCGCTGAAGTTCTCCGTGAAGTTCGGTTCCTTGATCCCTTTGCCTGCGCTGAAGCGGAGCCGCGTATCCGGTCGAACCCGAAACGACACGGCCAACCCGGGATTCTCACTCGTGCCAAAAGTGGTGTTGTCTTCTGCGCGCACGCTAGCCGTAATATAGAGGCGCTTCCAGAGGTAGGAAAACGTGCCCGCTAAGTGGAAAGCAACGTCGCCGTGATACTCCCCTCTGTGCCGCGTGTGCAACACGTACGACGGACCAAAAGCACTGAAGTACGTGTAGTCGTGATCGTATAACCGGTACGCAAGATGCTGCGTCAGGCGCGATCCGACCAAAGCTCTATACGTTAATCCTCCAGCACGTTCCAACCGGTGCACGTGGTCGTCCGGTCCGAATGACGTAAACCCTGGAGCATTCACACCAGGCGCGCCGGCCTTCGTCGAGATATGGAAAAGCGTGGCACGAAGCATCTGCCGCGAATCGGGAGTAAATCCAAAATTTCCAAAGTAGCTTGCGTTTCGGTAATCGTTGTTACGGCCGATGTTGTCTGTATCCAGGCGGCTGAACGTGTTTGAGGCGTCGATCTTTTTCCAAGAGCCCCGAATAGCGGCCCTCTGCTCGAAAGTCCCAAAACTTCCTCCTTCAATGGAATAGTCCGCTTCAGGCGAGCTCGTGCCGGGCCGCGTAAATAGTTGGACCACGCCGGTAATGGCATCGGATCCGAAAACAGCGCTCCGCGGGCCCCGCACGATTTCAATCCGATCGATGTTGTCGGTTGGAATGTGTGCGAAATCGTAAACACCGCCCGGCTGATTTACCGGAATGCCGTCGATCAAGATCTTGGTGTAGTCTGATTCACCGCCACGGAGAAAGAGTGTGGTGATTCCGCCCGCATTGCCCGTGCGGAGGACAGTCAAACTGCCGATATTTCGGAGTAAATCGGAAGCGGTCCGAATTTCGGAGGCGCGGATCTGCGCTCGATCAATGACATCAACGCTCGAACCCAGCGCAACGGACGACGCTGGAGTGCGCGTCGCAGTTACGAGAACCGTGTCCCTAATCGGTTGGATTTCGAGAATGACCGTATCCAATCGCACGGGACCTTCGACAACGAGATCTTTTTCGTACGGCGAGAATGCTTCGACCAGGATGCGCAATTGATACTTTCCGAATCGCACACCGGCCAAACCGAAGCAGCCCTTCTCATCCGTTTGCGCCTGAAAGCGCGCCGGACCATCGGAACTCGTCAAGATAACCGTAGCGCCCGGAATGACGGCGTGTGTGGAGTCCTCAACACAACCTGAAATGGCGGCCGGCGGTTGAGCAAAAATGGGAGTGCAAGTGAAAAGAAACAGCGAGACCGCATGGCAAAGCCACGGAACACGGGTTTCGAACATAGTGCCTTTCCCTCGAAAGGTTATTCCTCCGCGAGGTCTCCTGACTTGACGACAGATTATCGAAGTTCGCCTTCCCGCCGAATCGCCGGCAGTGGCTCGAGCGCGTGAGGTCGTCTCACAGTTGCGGGGCAGTAGCGGATTTGAACCGCTTTCCCTCGTCGGAGTACGGTTGAGTAAGCGTGGCGTATATTATCATGAGCAATTCGCGGCCTGAAACCTTGTCAAGGAGTTCATTCATGGAGTTGATGGAGTACATTCCCCGAGAGGAGTTGGAGCGCCGATGGTCCCGAGTCCGGCGTTTCATGGACTGCGACTCGATGGTCATCTTGCAAAATGTGGATTTGTACTACCTCACCGGTACTCTCCAGACGGCGGTTCTCTGGTTTCCGCGCGAAGGCGAACCGCTGTTTGCCGTGCGCAAGAGTTACGAGCGAGCGAAAATTGAATCTCCACTCAAGAGCATTGTGCCGCTGAAAACCTATGCGGACCTGCGGGGTCTTATTCCCAATCCCGGGGAAACCGTAGGCTTTGAGATGGATGTCGTGCCGGTAGCCACGTTCCAGCAGGTTTCGAAGTACTTTGAGAAATGCAAAATCGTCGACGCCTCCGGGACCATGCGGAACGCGCGGGCCGTCAAGACCTCATACGAAATTGACTGCATTCGCCGCGCGGCCCATCAACTCGACAAGGTTTTTCTCGATATTCCGCTGCAGCTCCGGGAAGGTTTGGCCGAATTCGAACTCGCTGCTCGTATTGAATACGTCATGCGCATGGCTGGCCATCAAGGCCTCTCTCGAGTTCGCCGATTCAATATGGAGATGCATTATGGCGCCGTCTCGTTCGGCGAGACTGCGGCTTACCCCCACAGTTTTGATGGACCGGTCGGTGTGCGGGGCCTCTATCCGGCTGTTCCCGCAATGGGCGGCCGTAAGCGCCTCAGCCGCGGCGAACCCGTGATGATCGACATTGTTGGCGGATACGCCGGTTATATCGCCGATGGTTCGCGAGTGTACTCGCTGGGGCCAGTGTCGCCGCAGATGCGCAGCACCCATCAGTTTATTCTTGAATTGAATGGCTGGATCGAAGAGCAGTTGAAGCCCGGCAACATTCCAGGTGAGATCTACTCGGGCATCCTCGAGAGGGTAGACAAGACGTCTTTCGCTCCGCACTTTATGGGGGCTGGAGAAAACCAGGTCCGCTTTGTCGCTCACAGCGTTGGGTTGGAGTTGGACGAGATTCCCGTAATCGCTCCAAAATTCGAAACGCCTCTGGAGCCCGGTGTAGTAATGGCCGTGGAACCGAAAGTCTTTTATCCGGGACTGGGCGGCGTCGGTGTGGAAAACACCTACGTGATTACAGAAAAAGAACCCGAAAAACTCACCCTCTGCCCTCAGGACATCTATACGCTGTAGGGGGCTTTGCACAAGAAGTCACGTCGCGAATCCGCAATCGCCAGGCGCCACTACTAACTGCAATGTTCTTCCCAAAGAGTCACTTTTTGTGGCAAGTTGCTCGGAAGGAACAAAAATATCTCAGTTCAACCTTGGAGGGCTCAGGAGGGGTAAGTCATTCCGTGACTACTCCCACGGGAAACCCGTCGTGCTCTGAGCTTGCCTGACTGAAACTGGCAGACTCGTTGCAAGTGGAGTATTACTGCCAGGCCATTGGTTAAAGGATGACATTGTCCACTCGCTTCCTAATCTTCGCTTTTCCGATAATCACAACTGGGTGCCCAAAATGAAACCGGAACGCGCATTTACTGCGAAAGAGCCTGTAGACCGGATTTTGTCGATCGTCCATACAATCCAGGCAGAGTATCAATCAAAACTGCAGGAAGCGCAGAGAGCCATCTTCAAACTCGAAGAGCGAGCAAGAAGCGCCGCGACGGATTGGCAGACGGAGCGGCAGCGGCTTCAGCAGGAGATCGCTTCGCTCAAGCATACCGTCGACACAGGCAATACGCGCGCCGCAGAGGATTCGCTTCATTTAGGAGAGCTGGAACGAAAGCTAGGGGAGACTCTCCAGTTGAAGGCGGGGTTGGCATCGGATTTTCAACGTCTCGTTTCAGAACTAAGTGCGCTGGAGCAATCCAGTGCCGCAGGAGATGAGCCGGATCACGGAGCGTACCGGGAAGTAGCGACGGTCGTGCGATCTGAGATGGCGCGTATTCAACTGCACATTGATGAGATCGAACTAAAGCTGACGGATCCTACTGTCGAATTATCCGCTGAAATTCGATTGAATCGGGAGCGCGCCCAACTGGAAGCATATCTCAAGGGATTGCGTTACTCATTAGGAGAAGTGACTCCATGCTTAGAGTCACTCTGAGTCGGCTTGTTGCCTCTTCACTAAGTACACCTATTCATAAATACCGTCACGTACGAATAAGCAGCCGCGGCTGCCTTCGTGTATGTGACCGTAATTACGAAATCGTGTACTAAGGCAGTCCGAGCAATCGGGCTGGGTTCTGTTTGGACATCCGGTCGATTTCCTGCTGAGTAAAACCCTTGGCGCGCAAGGCAAGGAGGAAGGCGCCGAAGCCGTCCGGCGGCAGCGCGTTGCCTCTTTGCCCGAGGTCTGAGGAAAGTATGCAGAATTCCGGGCCCACCTTGCGGATCGCCTCCGCGAAACCATCGATTCTGGACGCGGCGTCCGCGCCGGTGAGCGAGCCGCCGACAAACTCGATGAATGCTCCCAGTTTCGTGGCTTCCTGCATTTGAGGAATGTCCATCAGCACGGGCGCCGTCATGGCGTGCGTGACCACCATGCGCTGCACGCCCTGACGCTGGCCTTCACGGAACACCAGAAACAATGGAATGATCGGGCCGAACGTGCGGTCGGCCATGTTGACGAAGAAGAGAATCAACACCGTTGTGAAATACTCGGGCCGCTTCCAGAAGGGGGCTGTCGACGGCGATGAGGCTTTCTCGTCTGCCGAGAGATCTTGAGGCTGCGACTCCCGCTGGTCGGTGTAGAGCAGCACGATGCTCAGAAACGAGCCGAAATTGACGAGGCCCGTCACCAGAAACGTATTTCGGATGCCGATCGACGCCGCGAGGACTCCGCCCAGAAGGGGACCAATCGCCGCGCTGAGAATCTGCGTGGATTGCAGCGTCCCGATGATGGACGGCACCTTCTCCTTCGGCGAGCCCTGCGTGATGACTGCGATAGCCACATTATTGAAGCCTCCCAGGAGTCCGAGGAGCGCGCGTAGCAGAAACAACTGCCACACGTTCCGCGAGAAGCCCATCAGGAACCAAAACACGCTGTTGGCTGCGGTCGCTCGTGTGGCGATGAGCTTCATTCCTTTAAGGTCGCCGACGTGTCCCCAAAGCGGTCCGACCAGAGAAGCTATAAGCGGGCTGGCGCCGAGAATGATGCCGCTCCAGAACGCGATGCCGCCCGTGGACTCGATCCCGAGTTGCCTGACGTACATCGGAAGAAACGGCATGACCAGCGTGTACCCGAACGCCAGAAACGAGCCGGAGACCGTCACTGCGATCTGATTCTTACGCCACTGAGGTTGGCTCATCGGCTACTTCAGGACTCGGAGCAGGCCCAGAATGGACTTCGCGTCTTGAATGCGGCCGTCATCGATCATTTGAAGTGCTTCGGTGCTGCGCACGATATCGACTTCGATCACCTCGTCGTCATCCGGATTGACCTCGGTCTTCACGAGATCGGAAGCTTCATAGAGATACATGATCTCTGTTGTGAATCCGGGCGTCGTCCAGAAACGCGCGCGCTCGTTCATGTTGCGCGCACGATAGCCCGTTTCTTCTTCGAGTTCCCGGAAGGCGCACTTGAGCGGTTCCTCGCCAACATGCAATGTGCCGGCAGGAATCTCCAGCAACTCTCGCCCTGCGGCGTGCCGATATTGGCGGATAAGAATAACTTCGTCCGGTTGAGGCCGCGCCACGATGCAAACGGCGCCCGGATGAACCACAATTTCGCGCAGGCATTCGCGTCCGCCAGGCTCGATAACCCGGTCTTCGCGAACACCGATGACCCTTCCCTGGAAGATTGGTCGTTGGCTAAGGATCTTAGCAGCAGCCTTGTCAGACACGCTGCGCCTCCAGCACCTGCTTTAAAGCAAGAATGAATTTATCGATTTGCTTTTCGGTGATGATGAAGGGTGGCAGCATTCGCAGTACGGTTTCGTGCGTACAGTTGAGAATGAAGCCTTGTGCCAGGAGCTGTTTTACAATTTCTTTGCCGGGAACTTTCAACTCCACTGCCAACATCAGACCTTCGCCTCGAACTTCTTTCACAACCGGAAGATCCTTTAACTCTTCCAGCCGCTTTTTGAAATAACACCCCACTATGCGTACGCGTTCCAGAAGATTCCCTTCTTCCAGGATCTTGAAATATTCGAGACTCGCGCGGCAGGCGAGTGGACCGCCGCCAAATGTGGTTCCGTGCTGGCCGACCTGGATGGCGGCAGCAACTTTCTCACGAAGCAGAATGGCGCCCAGCGGAATGCCGAGTCCGAGCGGTTTGGCGCTGGCAACGATGTCGGGAAGCATCGTTTTGTCCGTTGGAGAAGCAAACTGATGGAAGGCGAACCAATGGCCGGTTCGGCCAAGGCCGCACTGGATCTCATCTACGATCAAGAGTGCGCCCTTCTCGGTAGCGAGTTCGCGAGCGCGCCGGTAGAATTGTTCGGATATTGGACGAATTCCGCCCTCACCTTGAATCGTTTCGATCATAATGGCGCAGACATCGTCTGTGAACTTTTTCTGGAGATCTTCGACGTCGTTGAAACCGATGAACTCGAAACCCGGAACGAGAGGCTCGAAGGGATCGCGATATTCTTTTTGCCCCGTTGCAGACAGCGCTCCAAAAGTGCGTCCGTGGAATGACTGATCAAGAGACAGGATCCGGAATTTGGGCTTCGCATACGCACGCGCGAACTTCAAACAACCCTCCACGGACTCGGTCCCACTGTTTGTAAAAAACGCGCGGTCCAGACCGGAGATTTCGCAGAGTTTTTCGGCGAGACGGCCTTGATACTCGTGGTACATGAGGTTTGAAATGTGAAGGGGCTTTTTAATCTGCTTCCGGAGAACCTGCTTGATTCTGGGATGGTTGTAACCTAACGAGTTGACGCCGATGCCCGCCAGCAGATCGAGGTATCGCTTGTTCGACTTGTCGATCAGATACGCGCCGCTGCCCCGGTCGATCAGAACTTCATACCGGGCGTAGGTTCCAAGCAGATATTTCTTCTCAAGTTCTTTAACGTGCGCGAGTTGCATAAGCCCGAAAGCTTAGCATATTATGCAGCAAGCTTTTTGGCATTGAGACCATAAACCTAGGAGTAGCTTCCATGAAACAAACTGTCTACCTGCTCCTTCCTCTCGTTGTGCTGTCGATGTTGGTTGCTGGATACGCGCAGCAACTGACCGTGCCTGGCGCGGACAACACACCGAAAGTCGGAGAAAAGCCTCCCGATTTCGAGCTCCCGAAAGGCCTGGGCTCCAAGGAAACCTGGGGATTGAAGGATTTCGCGGGCAAGAAGAAAATACTGCTCGCGTTCTATCCTGCGGATTTTACCGCCGGCTGAACGCGCGAATTCACCGAGTTCGGTGTAAACCATCAAAAGTTTGTGGACATGAATATTGAAGTGATCGGTATTTCCAGGGATCTTGCGCCGTCGCAGGCGAAGTTCAAG
>QHXC01000044.1 GCA_003222815.1 Acidobacteriota bacterium
CGGAAACTCTCTGAGCAATTCGAACAGTGCGTCGTTGGACTGAACTGGGTCAAGCTCTACATCAACGACCCGTTTTATCAATACATGTTCCGGGAAATCGGAATTACGTAATAAAATATCGTCCCGGCGCGTGAACCGGCAGGGCCAATCGCAGGCGTCGAGAAAGTCGTTCGGCCGTGCGCTTAGAGGAATGGGAAAGAGCAAGATCTCGATAGTCAAATACCTCAATGCGGTCCCACTTGCCTGGGGTATCATCGACGGTCCTCAAAAACAAGCGTTCGAACCAGTGTTCAGCACACCTGCGGAATGCGCTGACCAATTGGCCCGGGGCGGCGTGGATATCGGTCTAATTCCATCCATTGAATTCCAGCGCATCAAGGGAACACGGATTGTACCGGGGCCAGCGGTCGCCTCAAGCTATCGGGTGCGTAGCGTAATTCTCGTCAGTGTCGTGCCGCTTTGGAAAGTGAAGACCGTCGCATTCGACAAAGGGTCAAGAACGTCGGTTGTACTCTCGCGCATTATCTTCAGTGATTTTTACCACACGCATCCGGACTTCAGGCCGTCGGAGCCCGACTTGGCCGCTATGCTCGCTCAAAGCGATGCGGCCATGTTGATCGGTGATCACGCTCTCAAATTCATGGAAGACAATGAGCGTCCCGAAGCAGCGCGGCAGAAAACGTTCCTGCGTCTGGGACCGGAACCTCTGCAGGTCTTCGATCTCGTGGAACGATGGAGATTCCTGACTGGGTTGCCCTTTGTGTTCGCTTTCTGGGCCGTGCGCGAAGGCTTTAAAGATACAGGTCTCGTTGATCTTCTCAAACAGTCGCGTGATTTCGGGGCGGCTAACATCCCGGCCATTGCTGAAAAATACAGTAGCGAACTCCAAATCAAGAAGGAATTCATTCAGGAGTATCTCGAGCAAAATGTGCATTATTATATGGATCGTACGTGCCTTGAGGCTCTGGAACTGTTTTACAAGAAGGCTGCGGATGTTGGCGCGATCAAATCTGTCCGAGCCCCGGAGTTCTTATGAGAAGCATCAGCGCGAAACTGGAATCCGCGGCCGCAGGCTTGCGAGTCAGCTCGGAGGAGGCGGTTCGACTCTTTGAAGAAGCGGACCTGCTGGAGCTGGCCGGCACTGCAGATCGGATACGGGCTCGTCTCCATCCCGATAACGTCATCAGCTATATCATCGACCGCAATATCAATTACACGAATGTTTGCAAAGAATTCTGCAGCTTTTGCGCGTTTTACCGGGTAAAAGGCGATCCGGAAGCGTACGTCCTGCCCGACCACGTCATCCACAAGAAAATCGAAGAGACGATTTCGTTGGGCGGGACCGGCATTTTGATGCAAGGCGGGGTTCATCCCGACCTGAAGATCGATTATTACGAGCGCCTGCTCTCAGGGATCAAACAACGATATTCCATTCATTGCCACTGTTTTTCGCCGCCTGAAATTCTGAACATCGCCCGTGTTTCGAAATTGACGGTGCCGGAGGTTTTCAGGCGGCTTAAAGGCGCCGGTTTGGATTCGATGCCTGGCGGTGGTGGTGAGATCCTTGATGATGAGATTCGGGATGCGATTAGTCCGCTCAAGTGCAAGACGGACGAATGGCTGATGGTCCATCGTGAGGCGCACCGGTTGGGAATGCGCACCACAGCAACAATGATGGTGGGTGTTGGCGAGAGGATCGATCATCGCATCCGGCACCTCCAGCGCCTGAGAGATCTCCAGGATGAAACCGGAGGCTTCACTGCATTCATTCCATGGACATTCCAACCGGAGAATACCGAACTCGCCAAGAGGAGTCTTCCTGAAGTGACTGCAGCCGAGTATTTGCGTCTACTAGCACTCAGCCGCATCTACCTCGACAACTTTCAAAACATTCAGGTTTCCTGGTTGACTGTCGGTCTTAAGGTCGGGCAAGTCGGCCTTCGATTCGGTTCCAACGATATGGGCAGCATCATGATCGAAGAGAATGTCATCAGCGCGGCGGGCGCGCGGAATCGTGCCAACGACGCTGAGCTTCGCCGCATCATTGAAGATGCGGGATTCCGTCCCCGCCAGCGCACGACGCTCTATGAACGCTACGTGAATTAGCTCCGCTAGCGCACTCCCTTTTGAATGAAAGTGCTCAGGGCAAATACTCCGAACAGCATGGCGTTGTATGCAGTGTGAATGATGAAGGAAGGGATGACGGAGTTGGACCGCTGGCGAACAAGCGACAAGACATAACCTACAACGAAGATCATCGCGATGCCTGCCCAACTGCCCCAGAGCTGCGGGATATGGAGAAGCGCAAAAAGGCCCGCTGTTAAGGGAACGGCCGCAGCCGGGCCCCCGATATCGAAAAGCACTTTGAACAGGAAGCCCCTAAAAATGATTTCTTCAAACAGGGGGGCCAATCCGATACCAAATATCGCGAACGTGTAGACTGCAGTTCTTGATGACAGGAGTTTCTCGATCGGAGGCGATTCGCTTGGGGGAAAGAACGAGGAGATAATTAGAACGCTGATCGCCAGGGTTGCGCCCATGGCGATCAAAAAACCAGTGCTGAAATTGTGATTGGGAAACCAATGTATCGTCTTGAGGAATCCTTGGCCGTGGACGACTTTGATCAAAAACGCAATGAATCCAACCAGCACCAGGTTCATCACGCCCTGCAGCAGCACTTGGTCGACCGCCGTCAACTCTGACAATTTCAGGTCAGGATCAAATATCCGCCACAGCCTGATGAACGTGAGCGGCAGGAAAAGGATCGTCATGCCGGAGAAAACACCCAAAACAATCAGATCGACAACAGACCACGAACTTTGCGGTTCCGGTCTTTCGACCTCCGGTTCGGGATCAGGCAGGGAATAACTCATCCCTTTTCCCCTGTGCGAGGTTGGCGCGCATCTGGCGTGCCAGGTGAGGATCTTGCCAGTGAGCCTTTCAGCGCCGCTGCAATCAGCGGAATCATAATCTCGTGATGGCCTGTAAGGGCAATGGCCTGTCCAGAATTCTGCGTGGGCCTCTTCAATACGTTTTGAGTTGGGCGGTAGTGTTGAATGAAATCCAGGTTTGCCGTCGTGAACTCCTCCAGACGATACCCTAAATTCCGAACCACCGATACTGCTTTCAAAAATACCTCCGGCAAAACCACTGCCGAGCCGACATTGAGAAACACTCCGCCGCTATCGAGTTCTTTGGTCATGCTACAGAAGAGACGAAAATCGTGGTAGGTCGCTAGCCCAAGCGCTTTGCCCGAGGCGTCCGGGTGAGTGTGAATGATATCGGTTCCAATGGCGACGTGGACAGTCACGGGAATGTTCCTTAAGTGGGCTTCGGCCAGGATGCTGGCGTCACGGTAATCAAAGACGATTCCCCTGTCGATACCCTGGTGGATAAACGTGCCCAGCCCTTCGCCCATTCCGATTCCATTCGATGCCGCTTCTGTAATCGCACCGTTCATGTACTCCCCGGTTTCCTGAGCCATACCAAACCGGCCTTCACCGATCTGTTCTTCGACTTCTTCGGAAGTCGCGCCCCCCAAGGCGACCTCGAAGTCATGAATCGCGGCCGAACCGTTCATTGCGATTCCCGTCACGAAACCGGACTTCATGAGATCGACAATCACCGGTCCCAACCCCACTTTAATGACGTGGCCCCCGAGTCCCCAGATAATCGGCTTCCTTGATGAATACGCATACAAAACCGCACGTATCAGCGAACGCAAGTTGTCGCCCGCGAGTATGTGCGGCAATTTCGAGACAAATCCGAGGATGTTTTCGGAGCCGTCCATCGCTTTGCCGAACATTTCAGCATGAACTTTACTTTTGCGTGTTTGCAGCGGGTACGTCGAGATACCTTCGAAATCGAGAGGCTTGATTGGATATCGGGAGTCCACAATCAGTCCGCGGGATAGATCTGAGAGAAAAGTTCACGATCGACGAGCTCGCACAGGATGTGGCCTAACAGGAGGTGAGTCTCCTGAATTCGCGGAGT
>QHXC01000045.1 GCA_003222815.1 Acidobacteriota bacterium
GAGCGGACCGCCGGTAACATTCAAAGGAGCCTGGAGCAGCGCGACTATCTATGCAGCCGGCGATGTGGTCAGCCATACCGACGGGAGCAGCTACGTCAGCCTGATCGCTAACAACCAGAACAATACTCCCACCACACCGACCGCTTGGAGCTTGCTGGCGCAAGCGGGCGCGACCGGACCGACCGGGCCGTCCGGACCGTCCGGGCCATCCGGACCGTCGGGCCCGAGTGGACCGTCAGGTCCGAGCGGACCACAGGGCGTGAGCATCGTCGGTCCTCAGGGTCCGAGCGGGCCGAGTGGACCAACCGGTCCTCAGGGTCCATCGGGTCCCTCAGGCCCGGCTGCGCTGATCATGATGAACGGCTGGTGTTACGGTAACGTGACGGTCAGCAGCACCGGTTACATGCAGTTGCCGCCGTTTGCCTTCACGACCGGCAGCGACACCAATTGCAACACCTCAAACTTCGCGGCCGGTGCTCTGCCGAGTGGAGCCGTTGGCATCCCGATGGCGTCCGCGGGAACGCTGAAGAACCTGGCCCTTGCCGCCGGACACAGCGGAACGAACTCCACCTCTGGCAAGTTCACGGTGTACATCAATCCGGTGAACACGGCGAACAACACGCAAACGGGGACTATCAACACCGCTACCACGCAGACGGGAACGGTTAACCCTGTCACCGGTGATTCGATAAGCATCTGGGGCACTGGCCAGAGTGGCGCTACCTGCTCGGGCAGCACTGCCACGATCACAAACGGTGGAGGTAACGCGTTGTCCTCATCCTTCGCGACGGGGGCCACCGTCGTGATATCCGGTGTTGGCGACACGCACTACAACGGGACCTGGACAATCGCTAGCAAATCGAGTGACCATTTCACGTTCAACATCGGGTCCTGCTCTGGTGTCAGTACTAGTGGCGGCGGCACTGCTACCATCCCATCCGGTCACGGCGCGTCGTGCTCCAGCGGCGTGGCGACCATCACGCTGACCGCAGCGCTTCCGTCCTTGTACGTATCGGGTAGCACAGTCGTTGTCTCCAGCGTGAGCGGAGGGAGCGGCTTTAACGGAACCTGGACAATCGCTTCGATCAACACAGGAACCAATCAGTTCACCTACAGCAGCGCCTCCTGCTCAGGCACCGGCGACAATGGCAGTGCCTCCGTCAGCAGCGGTAGCGGTGCGGTGTGCAGCAGCGGTGTTGCCACCATCACGCTCACGGCTGCTCTGCCGACGTTATTCTCGACGGGCAACCCGGTCGTCATCTCCAGCGTGACTGGGGGCAGCGGCTTTACGGGATCGTGGACGATCTCCTCGATCAACTCCAGCAGTAAGCAGTTCACGTTCGACAGCGCCTCTTGTTCGGGCAGCGGCAACGGTGGCACTGCTTCCGTCACGACCATTACCACGGGCTTCAGTGGGGCTACCCCGATCACTTGCACGATCGGTACGGCTGCGGTCTGCACCGACACCACTCACAACGCAACCGTCAGTGCAGGCGACCTGGTCGTGATCCTTGGCCAGAACAACAGCGGAACTGCCAGCGCCTCGGAAGCTCTTGCTAACATCCGAGTCAGCCTGGAGAAGCAATAACTGGAAGACACGGGGCGGACAGCAGCCGCCCCGGTTAATTAACCAAATCCGCCGTGACCCGATCGACTCATGGGCTGCCGCTTTTTTGTTTTTTCCCCGCACGGAGTGATCAGGAACCAAACGATCTGACCAATGCTCAATTCCCAATGCTCAATTCCCATCCGATGAGAATTGGGCATTGAGAATTGAGCATTGGTCAGAGCTTGTCTTCAATCTTTTCTGGCATACGTTACCGTAATTCTGAAATGCAGTGCTTAGTTAACCGGCAAACAGACGTGAGTTGTCGTCGATCGGACCGTCGAAGAAGCACCCGATGAGCCTCACAACAAACACTCATGGTCCCGGACCGGCCTGATGCTACGTTACCTGCTGGGTAAACTATCTGCTCTGGCCAGTCTCGCGATCTATGCCGCCTCTAATGTCCAACGTATAATTCCGTCTTCTGAGTTGCATGGCCTGGCGCTACTGGCTTGTGCCGTCCTCTTCAATGCTTACTACGCGGCGCCCGAGCTGCGCATCAATCGCGTCCCGCTCAACGATGTAATCTTCCACCTGGCAGCGTCCGAGCGGATGGAGACGAGCTTCGAGCGGGGCGAACCGTTCCTGGATGCGTGGGTCTCCGAGTGGGCGCTCGGCTATCCGGTGTGGCGCAGTTATCAGCCGATGCCACACGCGGCTGGAGCGCTTGTTCTGCGGGTGTTCCGTGGCATTGGCGATCCGGCGGCAATATTTGCCGTTCTTTTTTATCTGCTGATCGTGACATTTCCCGCGAGCGTCTATATTGGCGCGCGGCTGTTGGGCTTGCCGCCGGCGGCGGCGGGACTGGCGTCATTGCTGGCTTTCGCCTCGAGCGCTACCGGTGACCCCGGCGCGTACGGGCTCGGCTACGGGTCCGTGCTCTGGCGGGGCACGGGCCTCTATACGCAACTGTTTGCGCTGCACCTGATGGTGGTTGGTGTGGGCCTGACCGCGCTCGCTCTCGACACCGGGCAGCGAACAAAGCGCGTCCTGGCAGGCGTGCTGCTCGCCCTGACGGCGCTCGCGCACATCATCTTCGGTTACGCCGCATTTGTGTCCGCGGCGCTACTGGCCGTGGTCGGGCCCCACTCCAGGCGCCGGGAGCGCCTCCGGCGTCTCGTAACGATCGTTTTGCCCGCTCTGGCGCTGCTCGCATGGTTCATCGTGCCGCTCGCGCTGGCCAAGGAAGTTGTGAACCACAGCCGGTGGGAAGATCCCCAGAAGTGGGGCTCCTACGGCGCGGCGTTCATTCTGAGAGAATTGTTCTCGGGACGCTTGCTGGACTTTGGCCGGCTGCCGCTGCTCAGCATGATTGCCGGGGTCGGCGGGTTGGGAGCGATTCTATCCCGAAAAGATCCGCTGGCGCGGCGGTTGCTTGCGCTGTGCGGGCTGTGGCTGGCGCTCTTCTTCGGCCGCCAGACCTGGGGAGACCTGATGTTCCTCGCCGGCGTTCCTGCGGATCTGCCATTGCATCGCCTGCAGGCTGTGTTCGAGCTGAGCGCGATCCTGCTGGGCGCATACGGCGTGGTGCAAGTGATCCGGTTGGCGGCGGAACGCCGGCGTGGGCTTGCGGTGGCGGGCGGCATTGCTGTTGCGGTGGCGGCCGTTTACATCGGAACCGATCGCGCGGCCTACCTGAACCAGAACAAGACCTGGGGCGATGAGAACCTTGCGGCGTACGAAAAGGAGCGTCCGGATCTGGAAGCGGCGCTGGAGGATGTGAGAGCGATTCTCTTGGAGAGACCAGGCCGGGTGTCGGCTGGAATGAGGGGGACGTGGGGAATCCAGTTCAAGGTTGGGTCGGT
>QHXC01000046.1 GCA_003222815.1 Acidobacteriota bacterium
TAGGCGAACGACCCGTCGGTGAAGACCGCGGAGTTGAGCGTCGCAAAGAAGTTATCCGTGTACGGCACGACGGATCCGAGATACTTCCGAACCAGATCCGGATATTTCTGAACAGCCTCGGAAAAGGAACAAAAATAGATGCCCAGCTCCTCAAGTTTCTCCCGAAAAGTTGTGGCGACGGACACGCTGTCGAACACCGCGTCAACCGCAACGCCGGCCAGCAGTTTTTGCTCATCGAGCGGAATGCCTAGCTTTTCATACGTCCGGAGGATCTCCGGATCGATCTCCGACAGACTCTTAGGGTCGTTGTTACGGCTCTTCGGGGCGGAATAGTATCGGATTGTTTGATAGTCGATTGGGTCGTAATGAACATTGGCCCACGTCGGCTCTTTCATCGTGAGCCAGTGTCGATAGGCGCGAAGCCGCCATTCGAGCATCCATTCGGGCTCGTTTTTTTTGGCCGAAATCAATCGAATGATTTCTCCACTTAGCCCGGCCGGCACAGAGTCTTCGTCGATCTCGGTAACAAAGCCGTACGGATACTCCCGGGCGAGCATTTCGACTGTTCTTGGATCCTTGGACATAGACGGCAATTTCAAGACCTCCTGCTTCCAATGTAGTCAATCTGTACTAATATGTCAAGATTCGACCCGCCATCGCCGATCACTAATACCTAACAAAAATACGCAACAGCCCCAGCGATTTGGTTAGCCAAGTATGTTGTTACGTTTGCAAGGAGGGGAGTCTGCTCCGCGCATCAGATCTTCTTCATCTTCCATCGGCCGCGCCGGAAAAGAATGACTCCGACAATCGCAATAGCGGTTTCGGCAATCGGTATTGCGGCGAAAACGCCTTTGGGTCCGAGCCCTGCCGGAAACGCAAGCAGATAGGCGAGCGGGATCTGAAACAGCCAATAACAAAAGATGTTCACAATGGTTGGCGTGAACGTATCCCCTGCGCCATTGAAAGACTGCACCATGACCATTCCGTATGCATAGGCCAGGTTTCCATAACTAATAATACGCAGGCAATTCACGCCGAACGGAACGACCGCAGGATCGTTTGTAAAGAGTCGAATTATGGGTTCCGGGAAAATGACGAAGACCAGAGCCACAGCGCCCAGGAATAGCATGTTGTAAAACGCGGTCAGCCACACCGAGCGCTCCGCCCGGTCCGGTTTCAACGCTCCGAGATTCTGTCCGACCAGGGTCGCAGCGGCGCTGCTCAAGCCCCAGGAGGGCAGGATGGCGAAAATGATGATCCGAACCGCAACGGTGTAGCCCGCCACCGCAACGCTCCCGAAGGTACTGACAATCCTCACCAGAACAATCCAGCTTGTCTGGCCTATAGCAAATTGGAACATGCCGCTGATGGACACACGCAACAGTCGACGCATGACGTCCCCATTCAATCGCAGTTGCCGCGCCAGAATCTGCACGCGGCCGGTGCCTCGGTAGAAGATCCAAAATTGATAAACAACACCGAGCGAGCGGCCCAGTGTCGTGGATACCGCCGCACCCGTCACACCCAGTTGCGGAAATGGTCCAAGTCCGAAAATAAAGCATGGGTCGAGAATGATATTGATGAGATTGGATACCCAAAGCACGCGCATGGCAATGGCGGCGTCACCGGCGCCTCTAAACACGCCGTTGTTGAGGATGAGAAGAACCGCGCTGATACTGCCGCCGAGAACGATAGTGGCATATCGCTGGCCGGTTGCGACCAGCTTGGGAGACGCCCCCATGACCGCCAGCAGTTGTGGGGCGAACACGGCTCCAGCCACGCCCATCGCCACTGCCGCAACAATTCCGGCCACCAGCGCCTGGACCGTCGCGATGCTTGCCCCATCGGGATCTTTCTCGCCAATGCGCCGCGCCACCATAGCGGTGATCGACATGGAAAGTCCCATGGCAACGCAAAAGACCAGCATCAGTATCGACTCCGTCAGGCCGACCGTGGCAATGGCGTCCGCTCCCAGATGAGCAACCCAGAAGACATCGACAATGGCAAACAGAGACTCCATCACCATCTCGAGGACCATGGGGATTGCAAGCAGCACGATGGCGTGGCCGATGCTGCCTTCGGTGAAATCCTGGCGTGATCCTCGAATGGCTTCGCGTATAGCGGACCAAAAAGTTGTTGGTGTGGTCACGGTGACGGCGACGGTTTCTTTCATAGGACCAGCGTTGGAGTTTATCGAACGCATCGAGTGCGAGCGATAAAACTCTTCTTGTGGGTTTGCAGCTCCGGCCGATCGGCTGAAACAGAAAAAAAGGGGACAGGTCAGGAGGGGACAGACACCGAATTCTGTACTTTCAAGAATTCGGTGTCTGTCCTCTCCTCACCCACCGGGTCACTTTACACAACGGGCAGCTTTAGGCACGCGTCGGCGACCTGGTTGGTGACATCGCTGACGGCAGCTTGATTCCTGGATTGCGATGCCTTGTAGGCAGCCTTGCCTGCCTCCGCAAGCTCGACGGTGAACTTCACCCAATCGGCGTCGTCCACTGGGACGGGCTTGCCGTTTTCGCACCGGCGTCCGGGCGTCAACATGAGAGGTGCGGACTCGGCCAGAGCCACTGCGGCATAATCGACAAGCTCCCATCCCGGATAAATACCGCCTCCCCACGTGATCCAGTTAAAACCCTCTGCAGCCGCACGGTCCGTTGTCGTCCTCGGGGCGCCGGGATCCAGAGTCTGCGCGGTGAATATAATATTCGAGCTTGGAAAAAGGATGCCGCGCATCACTTGGGCAAGGTTCCCAGCCGGTGGGAAGGAAGACGCCTGCGTCGCGGTGGGCCTCGGCTTCGGCTGAGCAAGGTTCCCGGCCGGCCAGGTGACCTGTTTCAGCACGGCCTCGTCTGCGCCAAGTTCCGCCTGTCCAGCGGGGAACTTGCCGACCTGCAGTATATAGGCCACGATGTCTGCCGCTTGCTGCCCAGTGAGCTTCCCAGGGTCGTTCTGTGGCATGGTGTTCCGGATCTTGTTGACGAGTTCCGACAGTGGCTGCTTGTCCCAGTCCCCGATGAAATTGTCTCCGGCCAGCGGCGGGCCGAGGCGGCCTTCGAGCGTTTCGCCGTGACAGGACGAGCACCGGTCCTTGTAAATCGACTGGCCGCGCTTTGCCTGTTCCTCCGTGTATACACCTTGCTTCACGGTTTGTGACTGCTGGGCGTGTACGGCCAGCGAGAACGATCCGGCTGGTGCACAGGCCAACAATGCCACAAGTAGCGCGCAGCAGCACGATAGGATACTGAGCGGCACCGCTCGTGGCGCACTCTCTCCGCGCCGGTTGAAAGACGAAGGCATGAAATTTTCCTCCTGAAGAAAAACCCGCTGAATCATAGCACGTCGCCTTGATCGTGCGCTGTTCGGGCGCGTGCTGCGGCTGAGGCTGGCCGCTAACAACTCTTTACGGCTTGGGCGCAGACGCGAACGGTCCGACCTCGGGCCTGGCCTGCGTATTCGCCAGCGGACCGAGCTCGGCTGCCACGCCGCGAGCGATCGCGGCCGTCTCGCTGCCGGCCTGGAAGCACGTAAAGTCCGGCCGATCGCGCCAGGCCAAAGGACCGCACAGCCGCACGCCGGCCTTGATGGCAGCGTCATGGACGATGTTGATCGCCCGTTCGTAATCGGGAGTGCCCTGCCGGTAGCCCGAAAAGTTGCCGAGATCTCCGCTGGCCGCGAAGACGGCGGTGACGCCGGGGACCTTGGCGATCTCGTCGGCGTCCTTGAGGCCTTCGAGTGTCTCGATCATCAGGATCAAAACGATGTTGTCGTTGATCGTGTTGCGATAGCCGTCTGGGACACCGCCCCACATCGCAGCGTCGAAGGCCTGGCCGCCGCCGTTGCTGCGTCGTCCGAGCGGTGGGAAGTAGGCCCAGTTCCGCGCTTCGATCGCTTCGGCGACCGTGTCTACCGTCGGCACCACCAGGACAAGGGCGCCGGCGTCGAGCGCATGCTGGATTTCGCGCTCATCGGTGTAGGCAACGCGCACACCTGGAACCGCTTTGGCATTCGGGCAGGTTCGCCACATGCGCGCCACCGCCTGCCAATCGTGCTGGTCGTGTTGCATCTCCGTCCAGATGAAATCGTAGCCGGCGTTGGCCATCGCACAATATGTTGCCGGATCAGTGGCGCTGAATAGCGTGCCACCCGTGACTTTGCCGCCCTGCATCATCTTCAGCTTGACCGGGTTCCAGATCTTGGCTCCCGGTGCAGCGTTGAATGCAGTTCCGTACTTCCAACTGGACGGATCAAATGGCCCTTGATTCACGGCGCCAGCCGGCGCGACGGTCCGGGCGTTGCTGTCCTTGCCGGCCGGCGCGGCCAGAGGGAACTGGGTCGCCCCCGGAGCTGCGTTGTTGGCGTAGGGATCGGCGGTTGGGGGCGGCTTGGGTGGCGGGTTTTGTGCCTGGAAGCCAAATGTGGCGATGCCCAAAGCCGCGCAAACAACCGCTAACAAAAGCAGGTGCCTCATAATTGTTCTCCTGGGATTCGATATTTGCACACCGGAGAATATGCGGCGGCATCGCCAGCTGTCAAACCGGAAAGAGGGGGCAAGGAATTCACGACGTGTTCGTGGAGTTCTCATCGCTTCTTCGGGGCTCAATTGCTACTATGGATGCGCACACGGTAATTCATGAGGAGTAAATCGGAATGCCGGAAACTGACGTCAAGAATCTGGAAATTACACCTAAGCCAAAATGCCTGCGCTGCGGTTCAGAGCATACTGTTTCGGATGTAGGACACTGGACTCCAGGCTGGTGGACCTGTTCGATATGCAACATCCGTTGGGAAGAGGACGAGTTCGAATGATGATCAGCCGCGAATTACGCCAATGACGCGAATGGCGCGACCCAGAATCTTCGTATGCGCCATTCGCGTCATTGGCGTAATTCGCGGCTATTTACTCAGGATCTTCCTTGCCTGCCGGAACACATCATTAAACATCTTCTCGGTGAGTTTTCCTGTCTGTGTATTTTGTTGACTCGGGTGGTACGAGCTGATGACAGTGACGCCGTCGGCAAGCCTGGCCGCAAATCCGTGGCCGAACGGCGGCAATGGCTTGGGGTTCGGCCAGCCAAGCTGTTTTCGAGCTCCGAAGTAGGCTTTAAAACCGATTAATCCCAGCGTCACGACCACACGTACGTTCTTCAAGTGCTGCAGTTCATCCAGCAAGTAAGGCCGGCAATTGACAAATTCGGATGGCAGGGGTTTGTTGTCCGGGGGAGCGCAGTGAATTGCTGCCGTGATGTAGGAATCGATGAGCTGTAACCCGTCACCGCGATGAGTGGACGCCGGTTGGTTCGCAAAACCGAAATCGTACAGGGCGCGATACAGCCAGTCGCCCGAGCGGTCCCCGGTGAAGATTCGTCCGGTTCGATTCCCGCCGTGGGCCGCAGGAGCCAAGCCAATAACGAGAAGCCGGTTCTTGAGGCTGCCGAAGCTGGGAACCGGCCGGCCCCAATACTCCCAATCCCGGAATCGCCGAACCTTTTCTCGCGCAACCCGTTCTCGATATTCGACTAAACGCGGGCAGCGCCGGCAATTGAGGATCTCACCTTGGGACGGCAACTTGTCCATTCTGGATGAACACGCTGATGCCGCCGCTAAAATAAAGTGTTTCGCCCGTCCTCGTGACGATCGATGACGCTGGCTGCCCAAGCTGCGTCAATACCTGTGCTCGCGGCGTGCCGGCTCCCGGAATTCCAATCGTGCCCCCGGGTGTCAAATGGGATTGTGGCGCCTGTGTAAAGACGGAACCCGGCTGGACGACTTGGAATGGAGCCGCCACCTGGCCCGGCACAACAAACGGGTTTGGCACGACCTGGCCCGGGCCGATAAAGGGGTTAGGCACGATGGTTTGCGCCGGAAAGAAAACTTGCGGAGTCTGCACCAGGAACCCACCAAACGGCTGCGTCACCAACGGCGAACCCAATACAAATCCGCCGCGGGTTACGACCAAAGGCGCTTGGGTGGGGGCAAATCCAAACGGCGACTGGGAAAAAACGGATACCGGGGCCACTCCGAAAGGCGCGACCACAGGTTGGGCGAAGCCAGGCTGCGCAAAGCCGGGAATCACCACCGGAGGATTTATGGTGGGAGCGATTCCGATGCGAAACCCGGCGTGCTGGGCCATTGAAGGCGTCGCGCCAAGCACGACCAGCACGAAAACGGCCAGGACGGTGACATGGGGCTTTCTGACTTTCATAAGCACCTTTCAAAAGCTCGACCTTATGAAGACAGATCTCTCATTGGCCGAGCTGCTCGCGCTCGTCGAAATTGTTGACGAGCACGTTGACCGGAACTTCCCCGGAGTGGATCCCCCGCGGCTTTTGCGCGAGATCCAACAGAAGCTGGACACCGTAATTACACGTCACCGCAAGGAAATCGATACCACGATTAAATCGGCACGCAAGACCAGAGCGGCACAGAAGGCCTAACCACGATTACCTCTTGGTGCCTTCGTGTTTTTGTGCCTTTTGTGCCTTGTGTGCCATACAATGTCCGTCATGACCAAAGCCGTGGTTCGTGTCCTTTTGGCTGTCCTTTTTGCCGGTGTCCGCCTGTACGGCGCGCCCGAGACGCACGTCATCATCATGCACACCAATGACATCTACGGCCGTCTTCTGCCCGGCCCGGATTCCCCCGGAAGCGCCCGGCTGGCTACCGTGGTGCGCGAGGTGAAACCGGACCTGATGCTCGACGCGGGCAACATGTTTTCCGGAACGCTAATTTCCGACGCGTTTCAAGGCGAGCCCGTCGTGGAAGTCATGAATACGATCGGTTACGATGCGGCCGCGATTGGAAGCAATGAATTCAATTTCGGGATAGATGCGTTGCGGTCTCTGACCGAGCGCGCAAACTTCCCGTTTCTTTCCGCGAACACGACGTCGCCAATCGAGGATATCCACGAGGCCGCCATCTTCAATGCCCAGGGCATTCGAATCGGAGTGATCGGCCTGACCACCGAAGAAATCACCCGGAGCGGGCATCCGAGGGATATCAAATACGTCGATGTGGTGGACGTTGTGCGAAGCCTGGAAAGCCGGTTGCCGCGCCTCCGCGACCGCGTGGATTTGATCATTCTTTTAGCCTACCTCACTAGAGGCGAAGAGGAGCGGGTTGCACGTGCCTTTCCCGAGATTCGACTTATCATTTCGGCCCGTGACGAAGCGGAATTACCGGCTCGAATTGGGCAGACCACGATCGTTGGAGCGGGAAAGTTCGGAAAGTACGTGGGCAGGCTGGAGCTCTCATTCAATGACGGTGCGCTGAAGTCTATTGAAAGCCGTCTGATTCCCCTTGAGAACGTCAAGCCCGAGCCCGCTATCGTCCGCCTCCTTGAGCCCTACGAGACCACGCTGAATGAGAAGCTCAAAACCGTTTTGGGTGAAGCTGCGGGCGATTTATCTCGCTCAACTGCGGAGGAGTCTCATGTCGGCAATCTTGTCGCGGACGCGGTGCGCGCGCGAACCGGAACGCAGATCTCGCTGATTAATGCCGCAAATGCGCGGACCGGAATCCCAAAGGGACCGATCACGAGCCGGACCTTGTTTGAGGTCTTTCCGTCGGAAAACACCCTGGTCACGATGAAACTTAGTGGAGCGCAGATCAAGAGAATCCTCGGACGAACGGTGATGAGCGTAAGCGGCGTACGTGTGAAGCTTCAGGAAAGCAAGCCGGAAGGGAAGCGGCTCCTGTCCGCACGCCTCGACGATGGCAGCCAGCTCCGCGATAAGGAACTCTACACGGTGACGACTAACGATTTCCTGCTCATGGGTGGCGACGGCTTCATCGAATTCGCTGATGGCATCAGCGTGGAGGATACCGGTATTTCGATGCGGGACGCCGTCGCAGATCACATTGCGCGGCTGGGCACCATCGCTCCCAGACTCGACGGCAGAATCCAGGTTTCTCGATGACGCTTCTGATTTCCGCTCTCTGGCTCACCGATAAGGGTGTCGCCGCGGCGTGCAATGCCATTCCGAAGCTGTCCGGTGCTGGCAGCGCTGGGAGATAGCCGCCTTCCGTCAAATAAAAATTTCAAATCGTCAATGCGCCATTGCGTATCGGACCCAATCTGGCCG
>QHXC01000047.1 GCA_003222815.1 Acidobacteriota bacterium
TTCTTGATGTATGGCTCCTTCGTTAACGGAGGCGCCCCGCCCACGGATGTGCATGCATTTGACGAAAACGGCAATCTTCTATGGGCGCATCCCTCCCTCGAAGGAGCCTCCGACGTTGCGGTTCTGGACTCCGGGAACAACCTCGATAGTGTGGTGGTAGGACATGTAACGAGGGGACTCCACGTGTTGAACAGCGAGGGAAGGCTTGTCTGGGAATCCACAACAAATCGGTATGTCTATCACGTTGCCGCCGGAGAGGCCTTTGCGGGAAAAGGCCTTACCCTGGACCCTCGGGCTTCCCCCTTTGTCGCCCGCCTGGAAAAAACCTCCAGGCCTGCAGAAAAAGTTTCCGTCACGCGCACACTGGCGGAACGGAACACCCGCTGAAGTCTTATTCCAGTCCATCCGCGCTTGCCACCACGCTCGGTACGAATGCCTGCCGTTTATATGACGCGATGGAGATGAAAAGTGCGACCGCCCCGTATAAGCCGACCATTGCCCACCAGAACACAAGCGAAGAAAGGCGGACCCCTCCGGCACCCAACGTGATGTTCAGCGACAAGTGAGCGATCATGGTGGCCAGGTGCAGAAGCTATTGGAGCGGTGCGCTGATGTGATTGCTACGGTGTGGCAGCGCTGATCACTGCAGGTTGAAGTTGATCTCGATATTCAAGGCGACATCGACATCCTGGCCATCCTTCTTTCCTGGTCTGAACTTCCACTGCTTCAGCGCCTCAACTGCACTGTCCGTGAGTCCGAGCGGAAGCCCACGAACGACGCGAATAACATCGACCGTTCCGTCGTTCTTAACGACCGTCTGGAGGACGACTGTACCATTCAGTCGCGCCAGACGTGCCTCCTGCGTATATTGTGGCTCAACTCTCGACAGGACCGTTGGCGGCGTCGCTCCATTGCCAATCCGTAAGGCATTCGCGCTGCGTAAATTAAACTGAACATCAATTTGTGCGACGACAGAGACGGGAACACCATTTCGTGTTGCTGGACTGAGCACCCATTCACGGACGGACCCGAGTGCCACTTCATCCAGGCCAAAGCCCAACCCCTTCAAGACTCGCATGTTTTTGATCTGTCCATCTTCACCAATGAAGGATTCAATGGTTACTGTGCCTTCAATGCCGCGAGCACGCGCATCGTCGGTATAAAGGGCGAGGGCGGACTTAATAATCGTCGGCGGCCTGATTGCGCCGTTCGGGATTGCGCCAGCGTTACCAATGCGAACGTATTGAGCGTTGAGCAATGGCGCTATACCGACTAACACAAGGAACGCCAAGATCATTGTTCGCGTAGGTATGCTCATAAAAGAATCTCAACAGCGGGTTTCAAAAATTGCAAGAAATGTTAGTGACGAGTCATTAGTGCGCTTGACGAAGTGGCCAATGAAATGATCCATTTCGCCAAGCGTATTAATCAATAGTCACTAATCAATTCTCAATCTTCAACCGCGGTTTTCCGATTCCTTCACGGCCTCTCACGCGCGGGACTAGCACAATGTCGCCGCTCCGCGGCTTAATAAGCGTGCGGCTTTCAGCTCTGCCTCAGTCTCGGCTTGCAGCAGGTCCGCCGTGCTCGAGACCTCGACGGACAACGAACAATACGTGCCAAAAAACGAAATCCGCTCATAATTTCCTCCGTCGTAGTGGCGATCCCGGATAGTTAGTGTTTTTACCAGGGCATTTGCCGGTTCGTGTACTTCCTCCCAATTTCAGCGGCCTGTTGGCTGGCTGGGCCAACCATGACGCCTTCCTTGATCATGTCGATGACATTCATGGGATTCATCGAGTTCAGGAAGAAAACTTTATTCGCTTTGCACGCCGCAAAAATCCGTGACCGCGCGGCCTGCATGCGGGGATCGCGTTCCGCATTAGGACCGAGAACACCAAGCGACAAGCTCATGTCACCCGGGCCCCACTCGGCAAAAGCGATTCCTGGAACTTTCAGATTCTGTTCGGCATTCTCCAGGGCGTACTTGTCTTCCAGTTTCAAGCCAAGTAACAGTTCGCCGTCGGGATTGAGCGGCCAGGCATCGGCCTTTTGTAGATACTCGTCGCGTGAGATTCCCCAAATCTTGGCTGCCGTATCCGCACCGTGAACACCACGGCGGCCCTCACTGATTCCGTTCCCGACGCCTTGTTTGTGAATTGGAAATCGAATCGCTTCGACGAACGCGCGCACCGCGCCCGGTGTATCCGCATGCGTCAGAAGTACGCCATGCACACCGGTAGCGAGCACCTGCGCGAACATCCACGCGTTCGCATGAACTGCTGCCTCGTCTGTGCCATTAACAGGTACATTCACAATGACGGCGGGCGTGCGGTGGCCGCTTCTAGCCGGACCACCGGCCGCAAGCCCCTGCATGTATTCGGCAAGCCCTTTAATGTCATATGGCGCATGTTCCATGTCATAGCTGATGTAGTCAGCATAGGTTTGAGCATCTCTCTTTCCTTGCTCGAAACTGCCCTCTGTGCCGGAATGCGATCCCGTGTAATAGATGGGTTGTCCCTGCGAGAGCAACTCGACCGCTCGATTGATCCGCTTTGCCTTCGGAGCTTGAGCTGTCGTAGCGAAAGCCAAAGATACAAGGAACACGCCGACCATTAGGCGCGCGAGAAGTTTTCTCATGGTTTTCCTCCGCAATTGTTTTGAAAGTTGCGAGTAGTATAACCACGAGTTGAGTCGGTCTTCCAGCAGATCACACACTTCAACTGCTAATGCGGGAAATAGCGCTCATTCAAGGAGGGCTTAATCAAGTCGAGCGCACGGGGAGATCAATAGGAGGACAGTAGCTCCCTGTCCTCCCATCGGAGAGTCCTACCTAGGACGAAGGCCGGGCATATTGGTTAAACCACTCGATGGTGCGAGCCCATGCCTGCGGCGCGGTGGCTTTGTTGTAGCGTTCGGGCGTGGCGTCATTGAAGAAACCATGGACGGAGTTCGGCCAGATGTGGACTTCATTCGGGATATTGTTTTTCTTCAGTTCCGCCTCATACGCTGGATATGCCTTGACAAGGTTCATATCGAGCCCGCCATGGTGCATGAGTACCGCCGCTTTGATTTTTGGCACGTCGGTCAGCGTGGGATTGCCGCCATAGAAGGGAGCGATGGCCGCTAAATCCCCGCCCATTAGAGTGGCCAGAGTATTGCCCACGCCGCCGCCAAAGCAGAAGCCGGTTGCACAGACTTTGCCACTCGAAAGCGGATGTGCTTTCAACCATTGCGCGGAAGCCAGGAAATCCTGAATCCTTTTGCCGGGATCGATCTTGCCAAATAACTGGCCGCCCCTGTAGTCGTCGTTCGGATAACCACCGACGGTCGTCAGCGCGTCCGGCGCAAATGCCATGAAGTTCTCCAGCGCGAACCGCCGTGCGACGTCTTCGGTATGCGGATTCAGTCCGCGATTCTCGTGTACGACGAGAACGGCAGGCAGCTTGGCCGGTTTTTCGTCACGAGTATCCTGGCTGAACGGCCGGGCGAAATAGCCGCGAATGTACCCGTTTCCATTGGGCGAGGGTATCGTCTCGTAGGTCGCCTTGATTCGCTCGTCGTCCTTGCGGACCTGCTGCCCCAGTGCGTAGTTCGGCATCAACGCTTGAACGATTGCCTCCGCACTAAGGCCAGCAATGGCGAAACGCTTCACCCCACGAAGGAAGTCACGACGATTGACCTCACCGTGAATGTAACGTGTGTACAGTTCCACCGCTTCTGCGGGGAGTTTCATC
>QHXC01000048.1 GCA_003222815.1 Acidobacteriota bacterium
CGCAAGTGTGGCCTCGAGCGATGCTAAAGTGGACTCCAACGACGCGAGTTTCGCTTCCGCCTGCAGCCGATCTCCTTCCGCGACTTGAACCTTCGATTCAGCTTCTGCGATTTGCGCCTTCATTTCCGGCGCACTCAATTCGATCAACAACTCGCCCTCTTTGACCGCGCTGCCGCGGTCCACAAGTACTCGGTCGACGTACCCGCCAACTCGCGAATGAAGAGCGACATTCAGAAATGGCTGAATTTCGCCAGGCAGGGTAATGGTGCGGGATACCGGCTTGGACACGACTGCCGCCATTTCGGTACCTTGCCCCCAGGCGAGTTGTGCGAACGAGGCTGCAACGATCGTGCTCAATATGAATTTCTTACTTCCCATCATAGTAATGACTCCCAGTATCCATCGGATTCAGAGAAAGCGAGCGTACCGAAGCCTTCCCTTGAAGGATCGCATAGATCGAAGGCAACACCGTCAGTGTCGCGAATGTGGAAACAATCAGACCGCCGATGACTGCACGGCCGAGGGGCGCGGTCTGCGACCCGCCCTCGGCGAAGCCAATCGCCATCGGTATCATTCCGAAAATCATCGCCGCGGCCGTCATCAGGATTGCTCTCAAACGGCTCGTTGCTCCTTCCTGAGTTGCTTCGAATACCGGCCGCCCCTCGCGGCGGAATCGCTCGGCAAAGGTGACCAGCAGAATCGAATTGGCGACAGCGATACCGACGGCCATGATGGCGCCCATGAATGACTCGATATTCAAAGTTGTGCCGGTAAACCGAAGCATCAGGATGACTCCGCAGAGTACGGCAGGAATCGTCAGGATGATCGACAACGCCAGTCGAACAGACTGAAAGTTCGCCGCAAGGAGGAGAAAGATCACGACAACAGCGAGCAGCAGTCCAACACGCAAACCGGAAATCGTCTCTTGCAGCGGCGGAATCTCGCCGCGATATTTCACAGTGACACCACGCGGTGGAGCGCCGGCCTTCGCCAAAGCGTCATCCAATTTCGCCTTGGCGTCACTTAGAGTTATTCCGTGGAGATTCGCCGTGAGACTGACGACACGTTGTCCATTATTGCGCTCAACGAGGCCGGGCATGGTTCCCAGCTTCACAGCCGCCACATCGTCCAAATAGGTTGGTGATGATCCATTTTTCATCACGGGCACGACATTGAGGTCTTCCACGCTTTGAACCCGGTTCTGGGGCAATTGCACCTGGATTTGAAACCCGTTGCCGGAAACCGGATCGCGCCAATAGTTGGCCTCCGTATATCGGGAAGAAGACGTGGCCGGCACAACCGATCGCACGACGTCCGCCATCGTTAAGCCGAACTGGCCGGCGCGATCCCGGTCAATATTGATATCGAGGGTCGGATAGTTGCGCTCTTGAACCGTCTGCAGGTCGCGCAAAAACGGAATCTTCACCATTTGCTGTTGGAGCTTTTCCGCATACTGATAGTCATCCTGCAGATTTGCACCTGTTACGGCGACCTCGATAGGAGTCGGGGCGCCAAAGCTCAGGACCTGGCTGACGATGTCCGCTGCTTCAAATGAGACTTGCGTACCTGGTAGTTCCTCAGTGAGCGCTCCGCGCAGACGTTCTCGCAAGAACTCGCCACGGGGAGTCTCATTCTTTACCGAGACCTGGATGATCGCCTCACTTGGCGCGCTCGTGAATAAATGGATGAGTAGAACAGGATAATTCGGGGGCGGCACGCCCGTGAAGTCGCTGGTGATAACGACATTGTTCGGACCGATCTCCCGATGAATGACGTCTAAAGCATGGAGCACCGTCCGCTCGGTCTCTTCCACCCGCGTTCCGGCAGGCGCTTTCAATCGAATACGCAAGAGCGGACTGTTCGTATCGGGAAAGAGTTCTGCTCCCATCCGCGGAACAGAGAAGTACAGGAATGCCATCGATACGGCCAGATAGCCGATGACCAGCGGCCACCGCAGCCGGAGTACGACTCCGAGATAGCCCCGGTAAGATGATCGCAAACGGCCGAACAGTCCTTCGCCTTCTTCGCCGCGATGTGCTTCCCGCATCAACCAGGTGGAGAAGACCGGGACGAGGCTGCTCGATAGCAGGTACGACGCGATCATCGCGAAACCCACCGCAAGCGACAGCGGGATAAATAACTGCCGCGCTACACCCGCCATGAAGAACGAAGGAAGGAACACCGCAAGTATGCACACCATGGAAAGGAACCTGGCGATCGCCGTCCGGCTGCACGCTTCAACAACCGCCCGCGCTCGCGAGACGCCTGGAAGCATCTGGGTATGGATGTTCTCGATTTCCACTGTCGCCTCATCGACAAGGACGCCGACTGCAAGAGCCAATCCTCCCAGAGTCATGATGTTGATCGACTGGCCGGCAGCCCATAGAAATATGACAGCCGTCAGCAACGCGAAGGGAATGTTCAATACGACAATCAGCGCGCTCCGCCAATCGCGAAGGAAAATGAGCACCATGAGGCCGGTCAGGACTGCGCCGAGCAGGCCCTCGGTCACCAGACCACGGATGGAATTGGCAACATATGGTGATTGATCGAATTCGAGCCGGATATCCACATCTTCGGGCGCAGCTTTCTTGAAGTCCGGTATGGCAGCCTTTACGCGATTGATGACAGCCAATGTCGATGCGTCTGGACGCTTCGTTACCGGGATGTAGACTGTTCTCTTTCCGTTCACATGCGCGTACGCGGTAAGGATGTCCGTTCCGTTCTCGATCGTACCAATGTCACGGAGAAAGACCGTCGTTCCTGACACTGGCCGGATGGGAGTATCGAGTAACTCGGGCAGATTTCCGCCGAGAGTCGCGTTCGTTCTCGCAATTCGATCCAGCTTTCCCGTTCGCATATCGCCTGACGGCTGAATGACCGTGGCCCTGTTTACGGCGGCAATTGCCTCCTCGGGCGAAATGCGGTACTGCTGCAGCTTGTCCGGATTGAGGGTGATGACGATAGTTCGTTGGGCTCCTCCGAACGGCGGCGGCGCGGAAACACCTTCCAGCGTCGCAAACAGCGGCCGCACCCGATTCAGCGCAATGTCCTGCAGGTCGCCTTGTGTACGCGAAGGACTGCTGAAAATCAGTTGCGCTACGGCGACGCTGCCCGTATCGAATCGCGTGATGAACGGCGGCACGGTTCCGGCCGGCATGAACGCGCGAGCGCGGGTGACGTAACCCATCGTCTCCCCCATCGCTGAGGCCATATCTGTGCCCTGATGGAAGACAAGCTTGAGCAGGGCCTGGCCTGGGATGCTTCTGCTTTCCACGTGATCGATGCCGGTGATGTAGAGGAAGTGATATTCGTAGTAGTACGTCAAGTATCCTTCCATCTGCTGCGGGTCCATGCCGCCATAGGGCTGCGAAACATAGATCACCGGATCGCCCACCTGAGGAAAGATATCCACGGGCATTCGTTGCAGCGCCAGCACGGAACCAAGCGCAACCGCGATGAGCGCAATCACAACGGTTAACGGACGGCTAAGTGCAAGTAGTACGAATCGCATGTGAGCCTGCCTCTCTTAGCCGCGGATTACGCGGATTACACAGATTAAATCCGTGTAATTCGCGTAATCCGCGGCTCATTCATTGTTCTACCGCTCCACTTCCGTAAGAAACGGTTGAATGTCCCCAGCCGCGATGGCGATGCCCAGCTTCGCGCGCCATACACCAAGCCTGGCGAGGGCGTCATCGATTTCCGCCTGCGTGAGAAGCCGCTGTGCATCAGCCACTTCAACGATGTTTCCAAGACCCGACTGATAACGTGCTGTAGCCTGTTGAGTGGCCGCGTTTGCGGCGGATACCTGAACCGGAGTGTCCGCTGCAATCTTCCGAGAACCGTCGAGAATTGCAGCCGCCTCATTCCACCTCGCCGTCAAATCCGTGGTGACTTGCTGGTATCGAGCGGTTTCCGCACGGATGGTCGCAGATTGTCCAGCCTGCTTCGCACGAATTGAAGGCAGATCAAAGATAGGAAAGGTAACGCTAAAACCTAAGGCGTAATTCTGAACGTCAAGAGCAAGGCCGCTGGCTCCTCCGAGCCGAGTTCCGTCGACCCGTGCGCCGGTGCCGCGGGCATACGCCGCACCTTGCGCAAAAAATCGAGGGAAATAAGACTTGTCCAGGATGTCCAGCTGCGCTTTCGCTTGTTCAACCGCCGCGTTCTGCTCGAGGGCAACAGGATTCACCGTGGCGTTCAACGGTGGAGCAGTTTGGTCGAGTGGAAGCTGAAGTAGTTTCGGCGCAACAAGACTAATTTGACGTGGGTCGCCCCCGACAAACTGCGCAAGGACGGCGCGCGCCACTTCCGTTGCCTGCTGCGCACGTGCAACCTGAGTCTGGGCCGCAGCAAGCTCTGCCTCGGCACGCGAAAGCTCCGCTCCCGGACGTAACTGGGCATCCACGAGCGCTCGAACGCTCCGAACCAAAACCTCCGCGCGATCAACTCCGGCCTGCGCCGCTCGCACGGTTTCCTGTGCTGCTGCCAATGTAAGATAAGCGTCTGCCGCAGCCGAGGCAACATCGAATTGAGTCCGTTTTAGTGTGGCCTCCGATCGTGTCTTCGACGCTGTCGCCGCGGCGACGCTGGCGCGGCGGAGTCCAAAATCAAACGGTTCCCAGGTGGCCAACCCTCCTACTGCACTGCCCCAGACCGACGCGGAATTGTTTGTACCCAGCACCGGACCCGAAATCGATGGGATCACACCCTGTGGGAATAACAGACCGAACACGTTGTTTCGCGTCGCACGATTGACTTGAGCGAGGGAATCGACGCGCGGAAGGTACGATGTCCGTGCGAGATCGATTCCCGCCGCGGCGGCGTTCACCTGCTCTTGTGAGACGGATATCGCAGGGTAGTTCCGCAAAGCGCTCTCGACTGCCTGAGCAATACTCATAGGGGTCGAAGGGACCTGTTGTTGCTGAGCTTCCCCAATCGAATTTACCGTCAACATTATGCTAGCGACTACTACCACACTACATCCGCATCGTCTTCTCTGCTTCTGCATGTTTTGGCTGTCCCCGGTTTTGTAGATCAGCGGCGGAGTGAAGCATACATCTTGTTCGCTTCTTCCAACCGGCGGTTACATTCGTCCCAATTCACGTTCTGCATGAACGCATCAATGTACATTGCCGCATTCGAGCCGTAATCCATGTGGTACGCGTGCTCGAACATGTCGTTGACCAGAATTGGCCGGCCGAATGCAACGTTATCGGTGTGATCAAATGCGATGTAGTTGTGCAACTTGCCATCTCGGAAATTGAAGCTCAGGATTGCCCAACCGCTTCCGCCGCCGAGAGCCGTCGATGTGGCACGAAACCCCTGTTCCCATTTATCGAATCCGCCAAAATCACTCGCGATCGCCTGCTGCACCGAACCGGAAGCCTTTCCGTCACCGCCGAGGTTTCCAAAGTACTCCTCGTGGAGGATCGCCGAGTTTGTGGCGATCAGTTCTTCCATCTTCAGACCCTTAATCTGAAACCCAGGAGCATTGTTCGGCAGGCTCGCCAACATTTGCTGTATCTGGCCAATCCGGCGGGCAGCGCCGGCATAGTTGTTGTCGTGGTGAGATACCAGCAGCTTTTCGGAAAGACCTTTGAGTTTCTTAGCGTCGAAGGGCAACGGTTTGATTTGCCATCCGCCTGAAGCGGGCGCCTGCGCCCGAAGCTCGGGACTTATCGCACTGACGACTGCGCTCGCAGCCAGACCTTTTAAAAGTTTACGACGAGTCATTGATCCTCCTTTGGTTGTGGAGTTATCTCCCTCAGCTTTCCTGGGGGAGCAGCCTATTTCGAATACCAGTCATTTTCCTCCAATTGATCGTGCCTGTTTGTCAATTCGGGATTAGCGGAAGCTCAACTCGAAATACTGCACCTTTTCCCTCAGCGCTCTTCACGGTCACGGTACCCCCATACGCAGTGCAGATGGATTTGACAATGGCCAAACCAAGACCTGTTCCACCGAGCTGCCGGGAGCGCGCCTTGTCCACACGGTAGAAGCGATCAAAGACCTGGGGCAACGCGTCTGCGGGAATGCCAATCCCAGTATCGGAAACTTCAAGGACTGCCATTCCATCTACCGGGAATGTGGAGACGGAGACCGAACCTCCCGGAGTCGTATATTTGATGGCATTGTCAACGAGATTGACCACGATCTGTTTTAGACGGAGACGATCGCCCTCGATTTCGACCGGCTGGGAACCATTGAACCTTAAATTGAGGCTCTTTTCTTCAGCCAACAGCCGCATCTGGTCCACGGTCGTCTTGGCCAGTTCCGTGAAATCGAAGCGGCTTCGTTCGATGAGCGTTTCACCGGCTTCCAGCCGCGACATTTCCAGTAACTGCTCGACAATTCTCGAAAGTCGTTCCACCTCCTCTAAAGCGCTTCCAATGGTCTCTCGTAACTCCGTCGCCAGCGCTGGCATTTGAAAAGCGTTCTCCAACTCACCTCGGATGATGGCCAGCGGTGTTCTGATTTCATGCGCTGCGTCCGCAGAGAAACGATTGATGTGGTGGAAGGATTCTTCCAATCGCGCCATCATCCGGTTCAGGGACGCTGCAAGTTTCTCCAGCTCATCTCCAGTAGCCAGCACCGGCACGCGTTCATTCAGACTGCGCGAGGTGATCCTCTCCGCGGTCGTGGCGATCTCATCGAGGGGCTTCA
>QHXC01000049.1 GCA_003222815.1 Acidobacteriota bacterium
CCATCCGTGATGGAGTCGCCAAAAGTCACGATGGCCGCGGCAGCCGCAGGCGCCACAACATCCACACTGGAGATCCAGTACCAGGACTGTGACGTCGTTGCTTCGGTTATGGCAGGTTGCACCGTCATATCTCCCTGCTTCGAGATATATGTCGTGTGCAAGCCGGTGGCGTGCATCGTGGCGGGGCCGGTGTCGTTGGGAAAATAGAGGCTGATCGCCAGGTCACTCAGAGGAGGCACATAGAGATCGACCGGATCACTGACCATCAGGGCACCCACCGGAATCATCGTTGACGCCTTTCCGTTGAATGCGAGCGCGCGATCAGAGCCTTCAACGATTGCCGAATCTTTGCTCCGCAGCGCAATGTGCGCCGCCCCCACCGTCAATGCGGAAGAGCCATACGCATTTGAAAGCTGCAGTCGAATGCGGCGCCCGCCAATGCTGGTACGGACAATCATCCTTAAAGTCTGATTGGTGAAACTATTGGGAGGCAGAGGCGCCGCATTGGGCTGTTGCTGCGCCGGCAGCGCGCGAAGCAGCGGGGACGCGGCCCATGTAGAAACCCAATGTTCATTTCCGTTCTGTGCAATGGCCGGTTGGCCGAACAGCGCAACAACAAAAACCAACGTTACGATTCGTCTGGTCAAGTTCCCTCCTAAAGGAGTCACCTATTTTCTCGCCGGCATAGGCGTTTGGCTGGTCAACATACACCGTTCGCGCGGTTGGAGGCAAGAACGGTCGGATGCGAACGCCGTAACGAAATTTACGCCGGATTGCGAGGACGCGAACGTAAATCGTTCTAGAGCCCTTCCACCCGTGAAAGAATTCAATAACTATGGTCCACAAGAGAGTCCTGGTAGTGGGCGGCACTGGGCACTTCGGCCGCCTTTTGACGGATGATCTGCGGCGCTACACGGACTGCGAAGTCTCGAAACCTGTGCTGCGTGGGGCGGTCCTGCTGACGGTGGCGGCAATTGGTCCGGATCTGGCTGCGCAAGCGATCGAGATTGGGGTATTACCGGCGATGGCGAATCGGATACTCAATGCCAACACAGGCGCCGAGCTTTTTCTCTCGTTCCATCGCGCGGCCGTAATGATGAGCGGTTACGTTGCCAACGGTCTTTATAGCTTGTCCGCACTGATTCTCGCGTGGTCCACGCGTAATGCCTATCCCGTCTGGGTGTACGGCGCCGGCCTGGCTGTAGGATGCTTTGGCCTCATGCTGTCGGCCGCTGCTCTGATGGATTCGGCCAACGGAATGTTCTGGAGCAACGTCCTGCTGGTTCCGAGCATTCTGTTTTGGTTGGCGGGGGTGGCGCTTGTGTGAACGAAGGACTTGACCATTTGGTCAGCTGGTCAGTGAGTCATTTGACGTTGCTGATTGCATAACAGCGTAAGCCTCGCCGCGGTTTTGATATACGCAATCGCCGATGCGCAATACCTAACAAAGATGTGCGTTGAGCCATCACCGATGTCAGAAAATTCTGCACAGTTATTTTTGAGGCAGCCCTTAGCCCCCAGGTGCAGCCGGCGGGTGTAGCTCGTATTCCTTTGGAGGCTCCGCACCGAGCAGGTATCGGACGAAGTAGTCCCAGCGGCGGCGCACCATGTAAGGTTCGTTGCCGAAGCCGTGATTGCGGTTGGGCAACATGATCAGATCGAAGTCTTTGTTGGCCTTGATCAGTTCGTTAACGACGAGCAAGGTGTTGTACGGTGGGACATTCGTATCCATCGTGCCGTGCGCGAGCAGCAGCCGCCCCTTGAGGTTCTTTACAATGTTCTGGTTCGCCTGATTATCGTAGTTGGTGGTTCCATCGGGGCGGTGTTCGAGCAATCCTTGCCATTTTTCTCCCCAGTCGTCTTCATACTCACGGTTGTCGTGATTCCCAGCCTGGGAGACGCCCACCTTAAAGAAATCCGGATAGCGGAACAGGGCGTCCGCAGCGGCATAGCCGCCTCCGGAATGTCCGTAGATTCCGGCGTGGTCAATGTCGATCCAGGAGTAACGTTGGGCGAGCTCCTTCATCCCGGCCACCTGATCCGGCAGCGTGTTGTCACCCATATCCCCATAACCCACGTCATGAAATTTCTTGGATCGCCATGGCGTGCCCATTCCGTCGATTTCGACGACAATGAAGCCGAGTTCCGCCAGCGCCTGTGTGTCGACGTGCGCGGCCGAGAAGTTGCGAGGGCGCAGCGTGGAAGCGTGGATGGAGGGATAAATATAGTTAATGATGGGATACTTCTTGGTGGAATCGAAGTTGGAGGGCCTGTACATCACGCCGTAAATGTCGGTTACGCCGTCACGCCCTTTAACGCTGAATGGGATGGGCGCTTTCCAACCGGCCGCGAGCAAGCGGGAGATGTCGGCTGTTTCGACGGTGCGAAGCAACTTTCCATCCGTATCCCGTAGCACGGTGACGGGTGGAACGTCCGGCTTCGAATAGCTATCCACGAAAAAGCGTCCGGAAGGGGAGAACGTGATGGAGTGGGTTGCATCCTCCGGCGTCAGCAGCGTCAGGTTTTTCCCATCGAATCCTATGCGGTAGAGGTGAACGAAATATGGATCGCGGCCCTTCTCTTTACCCACACCGAGGAAGTACAGCATGCGATTCTTCTCGTTCACATTCAGCACCTCAACGACGTTCCCTTCCCCGGTTGTGATTTGGTTTTTGAGCCGGCCGGTTTGAAGATCGTAGAGGTAAAGCTGTCCCCAGTTGTCGCGTTCGGAAAACCAGATCACCTCATTCGAACCCGGCAGAACCCTCCAGTTGAACCGGTCGCTGCCCGACTCAAAGAAAGTGTCCACGCGTTCCTCGAGAATGTCGCGGACCTTGCCGGCGGCATCCGCGATACGGAGCTGTGCTCGCTTGTGGTCGCGGGATGTGGAGACGAACGCGAGCAATGCGCTGTCCGGACTCCATTCGACATCGGCCCATCGACCGTCACCGCATTGGACGTGATCACACACCGAAGAACGGTGAGGGTCCGCGGGCATTTGCAAACGCGTGACTTGGGCTCGATCGACGTCAATGACGACTCGTTCGATCGTGAAGATCTTGTCGTCTCCAGGCAGCGGGTACTTCCACGCTTCGAGCTTCGGATGCCCAACTTTCGTATCGACCAGAAACATCTCGCCGGTACCCCGGCTGTCATGTTGAAACGTCGCGATCTTCTTCGAGTCCGGGGACCAGAGTAAAACCGGCCGATCACTCTTGATCCAACCGGCGTTGTCGGTGGCGTAGCCGAAGTCTTTCAGGCCGCCGGTTGTGAGCTGCGTCTCTTTCCCTGTAGCGACATCACGAACCCAGAGGTTGTATTCGCGGATGAACGCGGCATGTTTGCCGTCCGGGGAAGGCGCGCCAGGCGGTTCGGGATTGCGGTTGGTCGCAGTGCACTGGTTCGTCCGCAGGTCACACGTCCAGCGGCGGCTATCCACATTGAACATCATCGTCGCCCCGTCGTTGGAGAAGTCGAACTGCGTAAAAGGAAGGTGGAACGCATCGTAGACTGTGCCCGACGCCGTGGACAACGCCGTGGCGACCTTCGTCTGGTCAAATGCGGGACCACGAGTTCCTCGTGTGGGATCGACAAGGACGAACTCGCTGCCGTTCTGGGTCATGACGCGGTACCAAAAACGGTCGTCTGCCAGCCATCTGGGCCGGATGCCCGCGCGAAACACCAGTGGATTTGTGTTGTAGCCCATGAACTTCTCGGCTCGCGCGTAGTCACCTGCGGTGAGCGGGCGGGTCTGTGCCAGACATGGCGCGCCGAAGGTCAAGGCTGCCAGTGCGATCCCAACTCGGCGAAGTAAGCGGGCTTCCAGTGTTGATAACATCTCGTCCTCCAGTCAAACTCTGCAAAGTTTAGCCGCGTATCGCGCGAATACCGCCAAGGGGTCGATTCGCGTTATTCGCGCAATTGGCGGCCAAGTCTCTGTTATCTAAGTACAGCTTTTCGCAAATACGGTCACCTATGAGGAAACAAACGATCTGACTGACCAATGCTC
>QHXC01000050.1 GCA_003222815.1 Acidobacteriota bacterium
GCCATCAAGGCGCATATCCAGAAGCTTGCGTCTGATGAAATGGAAGGCCGAGCGCCCGCCGGCAAGGGCGGACAATTGGCGACGGCTTATATTGCCGATTTTTTCAAATCGATCGGTCTAAAGACGTCATTTCAAGCCGTGCCGCTCATCGGCATCACGTCCACGGTTTCACCAATGAAGTTGACGGGCCGCGGTGGTGGCCGAATATTGAAATATGCCGACGAATTCATGGCCTGGTCCAAACGACAGCAGGCCTCGGTTTCGGCCGATGCCGATCTGGTTTTCGCCGGTTATGGTGTCGTTGCACCCGAATATCAGTGGAATGACTTCAAGGGAACGGACGTCAAAGGGAAAATCATCGTGGTGCTCATCAACGATCCGCAGCTTGAAGACCAAACCAAGTTCGGCGGAAAGGCGATGACCTACTACGGAAGGTGGACTTACAAATTCGAGGAGGCGGCTAGACAGGGAGCCGCTGGAGCCATCATCGTTCACGAAACGACATTTGCGGGCTACCCATGGGAGGTGGTCCGCGGTTCATGGTCCGGTGAACAGTTCGATCTGGCGCGATCGGACAAAGGAGCCTTCACCACTCCCGTGCAAGGCTGGATCACACAAGATGTTGCAGCCGAGTTGTTCCGATCCGCAGGTCAGGACTTCGACGATCTCAAGAAAAGGGCCCTCCAACCCGATTTCAAACCCGTTCCCCTGGGGATCCGGGCCTCAGTGGAAATCAAGAATAAGTTACGCAATATCGATTCGCAAAACGTTGTTGGCTTACTCGAAGGACAGACTCCCGAATATGTAATCTTCTCTGCGCACTGGGATCATCTTGGAATCGGTGAGCCTCAGAATGGCGACAAGATTTACAATGGCGCCGAAGACAACGCTTCCGGCATCGCGTTAATGATGGAAATCGCTCGCGCGTTCACAAAAGCTCAATCAAGACCAAAGCGGTCCATCGCTTTCCTGGCGGTCACGGGTGAGGAGCAAGGATTGCTTGGATCGCTTTATTATTGTGAGAATCCCGTTTTTGCACTGAATAAGACTGTCGCCGATATCAACATTGATGGCATCAACCTTTATGGGCGCAACAACAACTCCATCGCTGTTATCGGCTACGGCTACACAACGCTGGAAGATATGTTGAAGGAAGTTGTCTCGAAACAGGGCCGTACCGTGAATCCGGAAGAAGAACCGGAGAAAGGCTACTATTTCCGTTCTGATCAATTCAGTTTCGCAAAGAAAGGTGTTCCCGCACTCTACGTCAAAAGCACCACCGTCGAAGATGATCGCGAATACACCGCAAATCGGTACCACAAGCCTTCCGATGAATACAATCCGAATTGGGACATGAAAGCGGCGGTTCTCGACGGCGAGGCATTATTTGAGGTCGCCCAGCGAGTGGCTGATGCGGACAAATGGCCCGAGTGGAAGCCCGGCACGGAATTCCGCGCCATCCGCGAGCACATGCTAAAGCGGTAAAATCAGCAGAGGCATGAGTGGCGCGAAACACACCATAAACGACCGCATCGAGCAACTCCGCGAGCAGATTCGCGAACACGAGCACCGCTATTACGTGCTCGACCAGCCGCTTATTTCGGACTTCGAATTCGACCAACTCATGCGTGAGCTCCAACAGCTCGAGCATGAAAATCCCGAGCTTATCACGCGGGATTCGCCGACGCAGCGTGTTGGCGGAGAGCCGGCGAAAGAGTTTCCGACGCTCAAATTCTCGAGGCCGATGTTGAGCCTGGAGAATGCGTATTCGGAGGATGAGCTGAAGGATTGGACACGCCGTGTGGTTCAGCTTGCGAAGACTGAGAAGGTCGACTATGTGGCGGAACTCAAGATAGACGGCCTTAGCGTCTCGCTTATTTACGGGAACGGACTGTTGAGTAAAGCAGTGACGCGAGGCGACGGCAGGACCGGCGAAGTGGTAACCGGCAACGTGCGAACGATCCGTTCCATCCCGCTGCGGTTGCACGAGGATGTGTCCGTCGAAATTCGCGGTGAGATCTTTCTCAGCCTCAAGGCCTTTCGTCAACTCAACGACGAACGCGAGCAGGCCGGTGAGTCCCGGTTCGCGAATCCGCGCAATGCCGCTGCAGGGTCCTTGCGTCAGTTGGATCCCAGCATCGCGGCCACACGGCCGTTGGATTTTTATGGATATTCGATCTTTCCGACGCTGCCTTTGCAGTCAGAGAACTTGAAGTGGATTACAAAGCTGGGCTTGAAGGTGAATCCTCATCGCAAGCTGTGCCGATCGGTCGAGGAAATTCTAGACTTCTATCGCCATTGGGAGGAGCAACGCGACGATTTGGACTACGAAATAGACGGGGTGGTTGTCAAGGTCAACTCCGTCGAGATCCAGGAAAAACTGGGCTCCACGTCGAAATCGCCGCGATGGGCCATTGCGGTCAAATTTCGCGCGCGGCAGGCCACAACCAAACTTTTAAATATCCGTGTGCAAGTGGGCCGCACGGGTGCCCTTACTCCGGTAGCCGTGCTCGAGCCGGTGCAGCTTGGTGGAACGACGATTCGCAATGCCACGCTTCACAATGAAGACGAGATCGAGCGTCTCGGTTTGCAGATCAATGATCGCGTCCTGCTCGAACGCGGTGGTGATGTCATACCCAAGATCGTGAGCGTCATAGAGCAGGCTGCCGACCGAAGAGCTTTCCAGATGCCATCGCGTTGTCCCGTATGTGGAGGCGAGGTTTATCGACCGGAAGGTGAAGCCGTCCGCCGATGTCTTTCGCAGACTTGTCCAGCGAAATTGAAGGAATCGCTGCTTCACTGGGCGAGTCGAAAGGCAATGAAGATCGATGGGCTGGGGGAGCGTTTGGTGGATCAACTGGTCGAAAAGAGTCTCGTTCGCGACGTCTCCGGCCTATACCGCCTTTCACAGGAGCAGCTTGAAGGTCTCGAACGCATGGGGCCGAAATCAGCGGAGAACCTGCTGCGGCAAATCGATGCTAGCCGTTCTCTGGAATTCTGGCGGCTTCTGTTTGGCCTGGGTATTCGACACGTGGGCGAACGAACGGCTCAAATACTGGCGAAACATTTCGGCTCGATGCAGCGTCTACAGAATGCATCGCAAGAAGAGTTAGAGCAGGTGTATGAGGTCGGTCCAAAGCTTGCAGAGAGCATCTATCGGTTTCTGAAACAACCGGAGAACCGGGAGTTGATTGAGAAATTGGAAGCCGCGGGCCTGCCAATGAAGTCCGATGACTTCGTGCCACCCGAAATGGCACAGGTTTTTGAGGGAAAAACCTTTGTTCTGACCGGTACCCTGGAAGGCATGACTCGGGAAGAAGCCACCAGCATCATTGAGCATCGGGGTGGCCGCGTTAGCTCATCTATAAGTAAGAAAACGAACTTCGTGCTCGTGGGCCGGGATGCTGGCTCCAAACTGGACAAGGCTCGGAAACTTGGCGTGCAGATCCTTGATGAGCAACAGTTCCGCACGATGCTATAATTACCGCGCAAAATCTATGAGAATTCTAAGTCTTTCATTGTTACTACTCGCTTTGGCAGGATCCGCCACGGCGCAAAGACCACAACAACAACCCCAACCCGGTCAGCCATCTCCGCCAGGCGACCAAACGATTTCCGTAAACGTGGATCTGGTGAACATTCTTTATACGGTGGCGGATAAGAAGGGCAAGTTCGTCACGAATCTCAAGAAGGAAGACTTCAAGGTTTTCGAAGACGAGAAGCCGCAAGCCGTCACGAACTTCAGCAGTGAAACGGATTTGCCGCTAACGATCGCGCTTCTGGTGGACACGAGTGGCAGCATCCGGGATAAGCTGCGCTTTGAGCAGGAAGCGGCGATCGAATTCTTCTACTCCACATTGCGGCGCGGTAAGGACAAGGCTTTAGTGATCAGCTTCGATTCGGGTGTAGATCTGCTCCAGGATTACACGGACGATCCCGAGATGCTTTCCGATGCGGTTCGCAAGATCCGTGCCGGAGGAGGTACTTCCTTATATGATGCCGTTTATCTGGCGGCTTCCGAAAAATTGGCCGGCCAAAAAGGACGGCGCGTTGTCATTCTCATCAGCGACGGCGACGACAATTCCAGCCGC
>QHXC01000051.1 GCA_003222815.1 Acidobacteriota bacterium
AGGGGGTCGGAGGTTCAAATCCTCTCGCCCCGATTTTTGGATTCAAGCTTTCCCGCGCGCTTCAAACCCACCGGGTATTAGTCTAAGGGCGGCGTCTACAGAAGCAATCCTAAATGACGTCAGGACGGCGCGAAGCACAGAACCATTTCAGGATCAGCGAACCTGACCTCCTCCGCCGGCGCCAACCGGATTCGGCGGTGCTGCTCCGCGGACAGACGGTTTCGGGACATCGGGAGCGTTGACGTAGATTGTCGAGTAGCGAATCCCTCTTCCGCTTTCGTCCAGCCAGGACAGAGATTGCGTAAAGAGCGCCGGAGGGGGGTAACCCTTGGGGACGGTCGCCTCCAAGATAATGAGCCTGTTCTCGTGCATGTAGATTGACACCCAGGTGCGGGATTGATCGGCGTTGTTGGTGAGCTGCAGCTCCTGTCCTTGAACCATCTGCTGGGAATTCCACATCAAGTGCGTCACCTTGACATCTCTTTGCAGGAACTTCGAAGTCGCATAGACGATCGCGCCTCGCACGTCATTTTTCCAGTATCCAAGGCCCCAGTCACCTATGCCTTGACAAGTCTCGGCGCCCGCTGGGCAGGACTTGGATTTCTCAACGAGGAGGCGTTCGACCGGGTTGTAATCGACCACCGTTAAGGAGTAGCGGTTCTGGCCTTGCGTCGCGCTGTAGACGCGCGCCGGCAGGACGGCGCCGTACTCCGAGGCCCAGGCGGTTTCCGTTACCTTCGGTTGAGTGGGGAAAAGGCAGGTGATGCGTTCTTCCTGACTGGCAAACTCGACCCATTCCTGGCTGAACGAAGGCCCCGAAACAGACAGTACCAGGGCTGCCGAAACGAGAGGCACTAGACGCATGCGCATGATTGAGTTCTCCTCCGACGCTTCCAGCATCGCTACTTGAAATCGACTGTAGTCTTTAAGGTATTGCTTTCGATCCCGCCTGAGTCGGTTACCCGCACCTGGAGGTCACATTTACCATTCGCCGGAGTGCCACCGCCGGCCGGGTTGGGCGGGTTAGGGACGCTGGCGCGAACGACACCGTTGCCCTTGTCTCGAGCGGTTACTTTGCCGCGGACGACGCCCGGGAAGGGTTCATCCCCGCAGGCAATCATGAACCAGACGTACGGTGAATTGCCAAGATCAGCAGACGCATCCACAGCGGCGAATTGCAGTTCGAGTGTTGGTTGACTGGATTGCGCCGAGAGGATACGGAGCTCGGAGATGTTGGGAACGTGGCTCGGAATAACGATCGTTACGGGGGCGGTGCGGCCCATTGGAAGCAAAAGTACCAGCGTTCGGTTTCCTGGCGCCGCGTCCGTTGCGACGTCGATGGTGAGCTCCGACCATGTGAGCGCTCCTTGGAAGTTTTGGCCCAGTTTGATGCCCGAGACCTTCACGCCCGCTGAAGGTGAAATCTCGGCGGCCTGGATCGCGTCCCGGCTTGGAACCGCCACATTGATGAGGGTTGCCTGACCACGCGGCAACTGTCGTGGAAAGACGCCTTCGATTTTGACCTGCTGTGCTTCGCTAAGATCGAGGCGCGGCCCTAGACAGGCCAGCAAGGTGAACCCGATTACTATGGAAGACCGAGTTCCAAAGTACATTAATCACCTCATTTTTTGGCCGAAGAAACGCGCCATGCAAACGAGTGTCCGTCCGAAGCGCATCATGTAACTCTACTCCGACGAGTCCAGCGTCCCTATATATCCTGCCAGAAATCGGCCGCGCGACAGAATACATATTGGTATCTGCACAGCGCTGCGTAGCCGCAACCGAAATCTGAGCCGCGAATTGCGCGAATGATGCGAATGGGCCGCACAGAATTCCTGTCGTTACCAACGGCATTAATAGCGTGCGGCCCATTCGCGTCATTCGCGCAATTCGCGGCTAAAACCTCCGCGCGACGAATTGGCGAAACCTGACGACGTATCCGCCCAGGGCTAGGCGAGGTTCTGATGGAGGGTCTGGCGGTCCAGTTCTTTCTCCCAGCGCGCCACGACCAGAGTGGCGACGCCATTGCCGATCACGTTGACCGCCGCGCGGAACATGCTCATGAAGCGGTCGATTCCGAGGATTAGAGCCATGCCGGCCACGGGAATCGAGGGAACAACCATTAGAGTGCTTACCAGAGCGATGAACGATGCACCCTGCACACCGCTCGCGCCTTTGGACGTCAATGTCGCGACGGCAAAGATGGTCATCTGTTGGGTTAATGTAAGCGGAGTGTTCGTTGCCTGCGCTACAAACAATGCGGCCATCGACATGTACAGGCAGCTGCCGTCTGTATTGAAGGTGTAACCCGTCGGCATCACTAGTCCCACTAGCGCCTTCGAGCAGCCGAGCTTTTCCAGCTTCACCATCAGCATCGGCAGGACCGGTTCCGAGGAACTCAGAGACAGTACGAGCACAATTTCTTCTTTTATATATTTGAGAAATTTGATGATGTTGAAGCCTGCCGCCCAAGCAATTGCACCGAACACGATGAGTACGAACAGAGTGCACGTGGTCCAGAACGTGACAATCAGCTTAGCCAGAGGTCCGAGCGAACTCAGGCCATATCGTCCGATGGTGAAGGCCATTGCGCCGAAAGCGCCGATGGGGGCAAATCGCATCAATATGTTGACCACACCGAAGACCGCTTGAGTCAGTGCGTCAATCACATCGATTAGTGGTTGACACCGTTTTCCCATCGTTGACAAAGCAAGGCCAAACAGCAGTGAGACCAGAACGACCCCCAAAATGCTTCCCCGGGCGAAGGCATCGACGACCGTGGTCGGAATGATTTGCAACAGATAATCAGTCACTGTCTGCGTTTTTGCCTGTCCAGCGTAAGGGGCCACGGCATTGGCGTCGAGCGTCGAAGCGTCTGCGTTGAAACCGGCGCCCGTCTTGACGAGATTGCCGACGACGAGGCCAAACAAGAGGGCGAACGTGGTTACAACTTCAAAATATAACAACGCCTTGCCACCGACGCGGCCAACCTTCTTCAGGTTTCCCATTCCAGCGATGCCGG
>QHXC01000052.1 GCA_003222815.1 Acidobacteriota bacterium
GGCGGAGTGGAGTTGGTTGTCCCCGTGCCAAGCAGGTTGAGAATACCGTATGACGGTCCCTGGCCGGTGCGTGTTCGGTTTTCCTGCGTTTGGACCCGCGACACGAACACTCCCGAGTGCCCCATGCGCGTTTATTACGATCGCGAAGGACTCCGAGTGGAGGCGGCACTGCAGAAAGAAATTAACGCAATTGGCCTTGGATCGGGCGACATTCCACTTTACTTTGAACTGTTGGACTCTCATCCTGGCGTCATCGTTCTGGAGATGAACGGTACGCAAGAACCGGTCGTTGCCCAAAACGCAATAATAAAAAATTGGTTAATGCTACCCTCGGGAGGCCGGCCGCAACTTTGACCGGGCTCGTGCGGCAGAATTTCGGCTGGCACGAGGGTGCGTTCCCAACCCGCAAAACGCAGGCGAGAATTGTGTGGAGGAACTTCCGGATTGTCCCCAAACAGTTTCCCGTTCAATAAGCCGAATGAACTAGTCCAGTCGCTTCGAAAGCAGCTTGAAGCAACGGAGCGTGAACTCGCAAGCCAGAAGTGGCTCCTCAATCAATACCTGCAATCACCTTCCTGGCGGCTGACCTATCCGATTCGGTGGCTGGCCAGGCAATTCCGGGCGCTGCGTAACTGGATTTTCGGACGGTTGACCGGGAACCAAGAAACTGTAGCGGCGCTCCATGAGCGTCGAGAATCCGGAGATCATAGACCGCCGGAGATGGAAGAATCTCAAGAAATCGCTGTCTCCGACCTGAAGGGACTTTTCACTTCGCTTCAGAGCGTTTCTCTTCAAATCTTTCTAGCCTCAAATGCAACGCTTCAGATTCCGCACAGCCCGAACCCTGAGATCTCTATCCTTCTTGTGTTGTTCAACCGTGCAGAGCTGACGCTGACGTGTTTGCGATCGGTTGCGGAGAATTACTCGGAGCGGCTGGAAGTAATCATCGTCGACAACGCTTCCTCAGACGAGACGCTGTCGCTGCTGAATCGCCTCAAGGGCGCCCAGATCATCCGCAACACAGAAAATCTGCATTTCCTAGTCGCCATGAACCAAGCGGCACGCGAGGCACGCGGTGAGTACCTGCTTCTATTGAATAACGATACGCAATTGCTGCCCGGTACACTACGTTCGGCACTGGCGGTCATTCGCAGCGCTCCGGATATCGGCGCCGTCGGGGGCCGGCTGATTCTGCTCGACGGCACACTCCAGGAAGCCGGAAGCATCATATGGCATGACGGATCGTGCCTCGGGTATGGCCGCGGTGACAACACGTCTGGGTGGTTTCGACGAAATCTTCAAACCCGCCTATTACGAGGAAACCGATTACTGCGCACGCCTTTGGGAGCAGGGATTGCGGGTGGTTTATGATCCCAATGCGGTTCTTCTGCACTATGAGTTCGCCAGCTCCAAGTCCGCGCAGAGCGCAACCGATCTCCAAAGGGATCACCAGAGGATCTTTGCCGCGCGGCATCACGCCTTGCTTTCAAAGCACCATGCGCCGGATTTGAATGCGATCCTTCCAGCCCGAATGAAGGGTGGTAAGAAGCGGGTCCTATTCATCGACGATCAGGTTCCGCATACTTGGCTCGGTTCCGGATTTCCAAGGACGCGCGCGATTGTATTGGCTCTCCTCAAACAGGGTTTCTTCGTCACATTCTATCCTTTGTCTGCCTTCGACGAAGCCTGGTCGTCCGTTTATTCGGACATGCCTTCAAACATCGAATTCATGACAGGCTATGGTCCACCACTGCTTGAGCCTTTCCTCCGCAACAGGCGTGGATATTACGATACGATCTTCGTCAGCAGACCGCACAATATGAAGATCCTCAAGCTTATCCTGTCGGCCCATCCAGAATGGTTCGAAGACACGACCGTCATATATGACGCAGAGGCGCTGTTTGTCGCGCGGGAAATTACGCTTCGGCAATTGAGCGGAACGCCGCCGCCAGCGGAGGAAGCTGAAGAGATGCTAAAACAGGAAGTGACGCTTGCCGCAGCCGCTAACTGCGTCATCGCGGTTTCAGAGCCGGAACGTTTGGCGTTTCAGCACCACGGCGCCGATCGGGTTCACGTTTTGGGGCACGCCATAACGGCCGCGCCAACCCCTCGCCCGTTCGATCAACGAAGCGGATTTTTGTTCGTCGGCGCCATTCACGAAGAGGCAAGTCCAAACAGCGATTCGGTCGTCTGGTTTCTCGAAGAAGTCCTCCCAAGAATTCAAGCGAGCCTGGGTAACGAAATTACATTCACAGTAGCGGGCGTTAATAAATCCAAACGAGTGCGACAGCTTGCGGGGCCAACCGTAAACATTACGGGCAATCTTCCGGATCTAACTGAACTCTACAATTCCGTCCGTGTGTTCGTTGCACCCACGCGATATGCAGCCGGAATTCCACACAAGGTCCACGAAGCGGCAGCTCGCGGCGTGCCAGTCGTGGCAACGCCTTTGCTAGCGTCGCAGCTTGGTTGGCACCATGGCGATGCGTTCCTGGTCGGCGGCGATGCGGAATCGTTCGCGGCAAAATGCGTTCAACTCTATACGACGGAGGCTCTCTGGACGCGACTGCGGGAGGCTGCACTGGAGCGGATTCGAGCGGAGTGCTCGAACGAACTCTTCGAAAGCCGCCTCAAAGCGATAATCAACGCCGGGCAAGTGAGGTTTACGGATGTTGGAATGGACCGGTGAACGATTTTGGTACGGATCGAAGGTTCTGTCGGAAGCCGCTTCATCCGTCGTCGCTGTAGACATCGACGAGAACAGCCTGGGTGGACTATGTTCAGAGATCCTGAGGTCGAGGAATTCAGGATGAACCTATACGAAGCGAAAACTCCCCTCCTTCGCCAAGGAGGGGAATTCCGGCTCATTCTGTTTTCCTCGTTTGCTGCAAATTGTCCGGCGAGATCAGGATCTCTGATGTTCACACGCAACGAGTGTCGTCGCTCTTTCGAAGGCGACCGCAACGCTGAGCAAACACCGAGTATTGTCCGCCGAGAGGTATGGCCGAAAGTCTGTCCTCAAGAAAAGCGAAGTACTTGTGAATGCGCTCGGGAAAAATCAGAAAATATTGTGTCTCGATAACCTTGCTCCTCCCAGATGAGAGCAGCCGGCGGGCTTGCCCTGCCGTAAGCAGCCGGGCTTCGGCGTCCACGGGCACGTGGTGATATACACACACCGCGCTGATGAAGTCGAAGCTGCTGTCGTCGAACGGAAGGCTATCTATTAACGGCTGGTGCCTCACCTCAAGGTCCGCACAGGATTGAAGCATTCCTTCCGAAGGATCGCATCCGGCCGCCGACCTGAAGTATGGCCGCCCCAAGCGCAGCAAGTGGCCCTGTCCACAGCCTACATCCAGCCAGGACAGCTTACCCGTATCGATCCCTAGTTTCCCGTAGAAGCTGCGAATGACCTGCAGCTTTCTCTCGAAAAAGAAATGATTACTAGCCGCAAATCTTTCACGGATGGGGTCGCGAATGAGTTCGGTGTAGTTGCCGGCATAGGCATCAAAGCCGGTTGGCTTTTCGTGCGGCTCTTTCATAGGTAGTTTTCGGCTCGCCGGGCGTCGTGGGCAGTATAACGGCTTTGGCAACCTGTGGTTGTGAGATGTTGAGGTTCGCGCGGTCTACGACCACATACAAGGGACGCCCCTTCGCCTCCTCATAGATGCGGGCGACGTATTCGCCAACAAGGCCGATCGCAACTAAAGTCGCCCCCGAAAAGACAATGTTCAAACAGACAAGAGACGTCCAGCCGGGTACTGTCGCTTTGAGCACATAGGCGGCAAAAACACTGTAGATGGCATAACCCACTCCGCAGGCAGCAACGAAGAATCCAAAGAAGACGCTCAAACGCAACCGCAACGCCGAAAACGAGGAGATGGCGGTCCAGGCAAACCGCAGCATTTTGGCGACCATACCGCGCATGAACCGGTGCTGTTCGCGAAGCTGCCGGATCGCCGTGATGGCGCGGCGGCTGAAGAGCCGGAAGTCGCCGACTTCAACTTGAATGCGTTCATTTACCATCGTGCGAATGACCCAATAGAACAGCCAGGCCGTGTAGCGCTTCAACATTCCGTCACCGGTGCGAGTCGTTCGTTGTGCCGAGACCACGTCATAACCTTGTTCGAGCAACGCCATCATTTCCGGCAGCAACTCGGGTGGGTCCTGGAGATCCGCATCCATAACGGCCACGGCTTCGCCTGAAGCAAAATCTAATCCTGCTGTAATTGCGGCCTGATGACCAAAATTGCGGCTGAAAAAGAGCACCTTCACGTAGGGATCGCTTTCCGCGGTCTGTTTGAGCGCATCACTGGTTCCATCAACACTGCCATCGTCGATGACTATGATTTCGTAGTTGTGATGCGTGCTCGTCATCACTCCTCGAATCGCCGAAAACAGCGACGGCAGAGCTTCCAGTTCGTTGTAGACGGGAACTACTATTGAAAGGAGCATATTTGCGCGTGATTCTAACATATGGATTAGAATCTCCGCCCAATGCGAGAGATCGATATCGAATCGGAACGGTTCTTCTGGCTTTCGGCGGCCGCCGTGTTCGCGATCTTGGCGGGAGTGAATTACCTTCCGGTGTTTCTCGGAAAGATTCCGTTCCCTCGGGACATGGTTCTTCAATTCCCCGCTTGGGCCGGTTTCGCGAGATCCGAAGGCTGGCAGCCCTACGCGGACATTGGAGACCTGGTCACATCCTTTTATCCGTTTCGCGCGATTGCATCTCGATCGATCCGCGAAGGAACACTCCCGCTTTGGAATCCATACTTCCAGGCGGGCGCGCCATTTCAGGCGGATTCTCAAAGCTCTTTATTCTATCCGCTGAATTTTTTCTACTACGTCCTACCGCTGCCGATCGCCTGGACCGTGTGCCTGATGGTAAGGATGTTTCTTGCGGGAGTCTTTACGACTCTCTTTGTTCGATCCATCGGCGGAACGAGGGCGGGAGCTGTCTTTTCCGGAATCACCTTCGCCTCGTGTGGCTTCATAACCGCGTGGCAGGGCCAACCGCTGGGTGACGCGGCGATCTGGCTGCCCTTGATCGGTTACGCCGTTCATCGGCTTCACACCGATCACTCCAAGGTCTCTATGTCACTTGTTGCTTTTTCTTTCGCTATGCCTGTCCTCGCAGGACATCCCGAAACCGCAGCACACCTGACATTGGCCGGCGCGTCGATGGCTTTAGCGTGGTGCGTGGTTTCCGTGCCACATCGCGGCCGATATTCTAGTGCGGCATTCCTGTTGAGCTTCGCGCTGGCCGGCATTCTTGCTTTGGGCCTCGCCTCGATTCAAGTTATTCCCACTCTCGAATGGCTGCGGCAGATGGACGAGGCTCTACAACTCAACTGGCCTGGCTTACCCTGGCGCCAGGCGCTGGCCTGGGTATCGCGAGATGTCATCCGAGGACCAAATTCCGCCGGAGTCTGGATTCCAGAAGGCGCAGCATACGTTGGAATGATCGGTTTGCTTGCCGCATCACTGGCTCCATTTCATAAGGCGAGAAGGTTCGTGGCGCTCTTGACTGCAATGACGGTTCTTTCCGCCGGTATCGCCTATGGGATCGAGCCGTTGCGCTGGCTGGTTTCCCACATTCCGGTCATTGCGGGCTTGAAGAACTCCAGGATGATCTTGATCGCAAGCTTCGGGATGGCCGCACTGGGAGGCCTGGGAATTTCCGCGCTTGAAAACGAGTCGGCGTTTCCGAGCCGGCGCCGCCTGATGGCGCTGTTTTTCCTGGGAATTGCCTTTGTCGTCACTTTCCTCCTCGTCTACAGGCTGCAGGCGGTGACCCAGTTCAAAGTCGAGTTCACCCGGCGGCCTTCGTTTTCGAGAGCTCTCCTGGTCCTGAGCCTCGTTCCAATTGTTTGGAGATTGCATGGCGGCCTTCGCGGACGCCTGTTTCCCATCATCGCGTGCAGTCTCGCCGCATTCGATCTCGTCACCTTCAGCTACGGCTACATGGGCTTTGCGAAACCAGATGAAATATTTCCGCCGGCCCCAGCATTTGATTTTCTGGCAAAGCAAAATGACCCAATGCGGTTCCGCATCGCACAGATCGGCCTGCCCTACTCGGCGAATGCGAACATCATCTACCAGTCTTCTTCGGCAGATGGGTATGAAGTCTGTCCAACTCTCCCGCGAATCTTCGCACTCGATTTCACAGAGAACCGGTGGGACGGGATCCAATTCATCCCCGAACGTGTTCTCAACTCCAGAGATCGACGGCTCGACATGCTCAACCTGAAATACTTCATTCTCAATCCCAATGCTCCCGAATTTAAGCAGTTCACCGTCGCCGAACGTTTTCGGCTGGTATTCAATAACGGATATGTCGCAATCTTCGAAAACAAGTCCGTCTTGCCGCGAGCCTTCGCTGTTCCCGCATCAGGTGTTGAGGTGATTTATGCGAGGAAGGATCAACTGGAACGTCTGCGGAATCGCTCATTCGACCCTGAACGATCTGTCATTCTGTCCGCTCCTCTGCGTTTGGCCGGGACGTCCGGCGAGCCGGCTTCGCCACTCTTCAAAAGTCAAGTCGAGCTCACGAATGGGCAGATGAACGAACTCGCATTTCACGCCCAGGCTTCAGAACCTGCCGTTTTGGTATTGAGTCAAACTTATTACCCGGGATGGAAGGCCACTGTAGATGGGCAAGAAGTCCCGGTTTTCCCGGCAAATCTCGCGCTTACCGGAATTCCACTTCCCGCGGGTGTCCACGATGTTCGGTTCGTATTTCAACCGCTGAGTTTTAGAGTCGGCGCTGCGCTGACATTGATGTCGGTGATGATCGCAGGCGGTTTGGCGGCGGCCGGACTACGTGCCAAGCGTCAAGGCGCGCAGCGTGATGCGGTGCCTGCGAATTAAGGCTGTGAAGTCGCGGTCGGTTAAGCGTGCAAACCGGCGGATTTTGCGGCGCGACTCCCACATTTCAGGAAAGAATTTCAGACCGGACCAGTAGGCCTTGAGGATCATCAAAGCGAGCTGACTGCGAGAGCAGCCGGCGGCGTACTGTCCGGATGAGCCTACCATGAAAAGCGAGCCGTAGGCGTGGTAGGCAAATCGCAACGCGGTAAAAAAAGGCGACGCCACAAGCAACGAAAGCGGGAATGTCTTAACGGCGACCCAGATCCGATTTCGTTCGATAAGAAAAGCTTTGAGCGGAGAAAACTCCCCGGCTGTTGCCGAATGCACGTGATAGACGACCGCGGTCGGGATGTACAGGCAAGTCCAGCCGGCAAGCCGGCCGCGAAGGCCGAGGTCGGCGTCGTCGCCATAGGCAAAAAAAAGCTCGTCGAACAGACCGATCACGTCGAGCATCTCGCGCCGGTAGAGGGCGGCTGCGGCATCGGGAAACAATACTTCTTCGCAGCGCTCGAACTGGCCGTGATCCGGCTCGCCGGACCCTCGACCGTGATTCAATCCATCCGGGTAAATCAAATGCCCAACCTTGTCGATGCGCTTCCGGTCTCCGTGAAAGAGAATCTTACTTGCGCACATCCCTACGGACGCCTCCGATTCGATTCCAGCAAGCAATTCCTCGAGCCAGCGCGGCTCTGCCTCGGCATCGTTGTTTAATGTTGCGATGTAGCGCCCTTCCGCGCGTGAAATACCTACATTGCACCCGCCGGCGAATCCCTTATTGATGGGTAGGGAAACGATCCGCAGCCGCGGCTCGCGCAGGGTCTGCAAGAACTGTACGGAACCATCGGAGGAGCCGTTGTCCACGACGACGACTTCATGATTTGAAAACGTCTGCCTCCACAAAGAATCGAGGCAGCGGGCGAGAAGGTCCCGGCGATTCAAGTTGACGATTACAACCGAAACAGCCGGTTTAATTTCTTCCGC
>QHXC01000053.1 GCA_003222815.1 Acidobacteriota bacterium
CGATATTACCAACGCGGCCGACCGCAATCTTCTTACGCTTCAAATTAGATCGCCACAGGTGCTCTCACGCTTCCCCAACCTGGCGAATCCGGATAGCGTGTACCCAGGATTTCCGAACACCTCAACGCTCATTCAGGCGCTACGGCCGCACCCACAATGGAACGGAGTGCCGCCTTTCCTCGGTCCGCCGCTTGGAGACACATGGTACGATTCGCTGCAGGCGAAAGTAACCAAGCGATACTCCCATGGCCTGACCGTGCAGAGTGCCTTCACATGGCAGAAGGAACTGGCGCTGGGGACGGGAGCCGACACGTCCTACCTGACGCCCTCTCCGACTCTGATCAATGACGTTTTCAATTACGCTCAAAACAAGCAAATTTCGGGCTTCAGCAGGCCTCTCATGCTGGTGATCGCCGCCAACTATACCACCCCCGGATTCAACGGGGGCGGGACCGGGTTCAAGGTGCTGTCATCGATCGTTCAAGACTGGACGTTTGGTTCAGTCCTCCGCTATCAAAGCGGCCAGGTGATTCGCGTACCTGCTTCGAACAATAACCTGCTCAACCAGCTAGGTCGCGGGCCGGCAAATAATCCGGCGTTATGGGGCGGTGGAACAACCTACTGGAACCGGGTTCCCGGCCAACCCCTATTTTTGAAGGATCCAAACTGTCATTGCATCGATCCGACCAAGGACCTCGTGTTGAATAAGGATGCGTGGACAGATGCGGCCCCCGGGCAATTCGCAACTTCCGCACCCTACTACAACGACTACCGATGGCAACGCCAGCCGGCCGAATCGATGAGCCTGGGCCGCAATTTCGTCATCAATCGCGAGCGGAGCATCAAATTGCAGGTCCGGGCTGAGTTTCAGAACGTATTTAACCGCTTGTTCTTAGCTAGCCCGATTTTCGGCACTACGGCAACTGGCGTCAACACAACTAGCGTCAACGCCGCTGCGCCCTCAACCAGAGATGGATTCGGCCGGCTGCAGTCCGGTTTCGGATATGTCAATTGGGTCAACGGCGGGAATAGCACAGCCACGAGCCAAACAGCCGGAGCGCAGCCGCGATCAGGCCAGATCGTTGCTCGCCTGACGTTCTAATGGGAACAAGCCTCGAAGACTTATTAACAAGCGGCGGCCCCGTAAAACTTCTGCGGAATTCGCAGACGGGGCCGTACCTATACCCTGTTGTTGCCGCCGCTCAGGCGGAGACGCCATGAAAACGATTTTGCTCGGCATTCTATTATTAGCCCAACGCTATGTGACGCCGCATTTACCCGAAGGGCCACCCGACCTTCAGGGCATTTGGCAGGTTTTGAATACAGCTAATTGGGACCTGCAGGACCACACGGGCGCCTACAAACTTCCCGCCGGTTTCAGCGTCGTCGAGGGCGGCGAAATTCCGTATAAACCGGAGGCGCTGGCGAAAAGGAAACAAAACTTCGAGAAGAGATTGACCGACGATCCTGTCGAAAAATGCTATCTGGCCGGCGTGCCGCGAACCACATACCTTCCCTATCCTTTCCAGATCCTGCAGACAGCCGACACGGTCATTCTGCTGTCGGAATACGTTCACACGTGGCGCTGGATTCCTACAAAGAAGGTCGATCGCTACGAAGGCTACGACTCATGGATGGGCGACTCGCGCGGCCGCTGGGAAGGAAATACGCTCGTCGTGGAAACCACCGGTTTCAACGACCAGACATGGCTGGATCATTCCGGAAATTTTCACAGCGATGCGTTGAAGGTGACCGAACGCTTCATGCGCACGTCCGCGGATACGATGGACTATGAAGCAACCATCGAAGATCCGAAGGTATTCACGAGACCCTGGAAGATCCGCATGCCGCTATACCGCAACCAAGACACTGTCCGCGTCCTCGAGAACGAATGTTATCTCTCAGCCGAAGAAGCAGGCCGGAAGTAAGTTATGCGCAAACAAGCTTTCACTGTCGCCGCCATCCTCTTATTAATGTCTGTGGCCGCTGCCGCCCAGACTCCGAACATGGAAGGTTATTGGAACAATCAGGCGGGATCGGCGCCATGGGACATCGAACCCCACGCAGCCGCATTTCAGGTGCCCGCAGGACAGGGCGTGATCGTCGATACGCCCGACCGCAAAATTCCTTATAAGCCCGAAGCGTTAGCCAAAAGGAATGATCTCCGCGACCACCACATCTTCGACGATCCGCAGGGACATTGCGCTCCTTCCGGCGTGCCACGCCAGACATACACGCCTTTCGGATTTCAGATCCTGCAGCCGCGCGGCGCCGTCGTCATTCTCTATGAGGCCGAACATGCGTACCGCGTGATACGCACCGATGGCAGCAAACACGTAGCCTCGTCCTTCAAGCTCTGGCAGGGAGATTCGACCGGCCATTGGGAAGGCAATACTCTCATCGTCGATTCAACGAACTTCAACGGCAAACCTTGGTTTGATATGGCTGGAAACTTCACGACAGATTCGCTGCATGTAGTCGAGCGGTACACCGTCGTGGACGCAAACACGATTCAATACGAAGCCACGATCGAGGATCCCACCATCTACACACGACCATGGACTATGCGGTTTCCTCTCCGCCGCAACAATCAACCCGGATATTACATTCTGGAATTCGCCTGTTATGAAGGCGAGCGCGACCTGCAACACTACACGGAAGATACCGGCAAGAAACAAAAGTAAGGCTACGCCGCGATCAGGCCGGTTCGCGGGACGGGCTGTGTACCGCCGACATTCCTTCGGCCAATCGCGCCGGAAGTCAGCAAGATTAAACAGCCCACGCGCATCATCCCCGCCGACGGCCGCCCGCATGTCCCGCAAAACATTCGCCTGTGGCAAGGAGACTCGGTGGGGCGTTGGGAGGGGAACCCGCTGGTAGTCGACACCACGAATTTCACGAACCTGACCGCGTTTCGAGGATCCAGCGAAAAGTTGCATCTGGTGGAACGCTTCACA
>QHXC01000410.1 GCA_003222815.1 Acidobacteriota bacterium
CCGAAATCGAACTTCATTCCCACTTGCCCTGGCGCACTAATTTTTTGATTCGGCGCTTGATGATGTCGCGCTTGACAAAACTGAGGTGATCCAGAAAGAAGATGACGTTGAGATGATCCAGTTCATGACAGACGGCGCGAGCCACCAAGTCCGAACCCTCGAGTACGATGTCCTTGCCGTTGAGATCAATTCCGCGCAGCACGACTTTCTTCGGACGGGCGACGTTCGCCGAAAATCCGGGGATACTCAAGCAGCCCTCCTCGTCATACTGTTCGCCATCTATGGCCACGATCTCAGGATTGAGAATGGTAAGGAGATGATCCTTGTCTTCACCGCCGCTCGCATCGGTCACCATGACGCGCTTGGAGACACCGATTTGCGGCGCTGCCAAACCCACGCCCGGCGCCTTGTACATGGTTTCAATCATATCCTGGACCAGCTGAACCTCGGCCTGGGTGATGTTGGTAACGGAGTCGGAAGGTTTCTCCAGCACCTCGTTTCCCCAAAGAACAATCGGTCGGATCATATTTGAATTCTACAGTAGCGTCACGCGCTTTAGCCCTCTGGATAATCGCGTAACTGCCGCAAGTATGCTTCGTAATTTCTCTTGGTCTCCGTGATCGAATCCCCCCCGAACTTCTCAAGAAACGCATTTGCGAGAACATGGGCCACCATTGATTCACTGATGACACCTGCCGCAGGAACGGTACATGTATCCGAGCGTTCATGTTGGGCCAGAAAAGGCTCTTTGGAAATCATGTCGACGGAGCGAAGGGCCTTTTTCAGCGTCGGAATAGGCTTGAGATACCCCACGACGCGAATCTCCTCACCATTCGAGATTCCGCCTTCCATTCCGCCGGCCCGGTTCGTCAAGCGGTAAAAACGCCGCTGTTGGGCATCGTAAGCGATTTCGTCGTGGGAAACTGAACCGCGGTTGTAGGCTACTCGGACGCCCTGTCCCAACTCGACCGCTTTCACGGCATTCACGGACATGATGGCTTGGGCCAGTCGCCCGTCCAGGCGGCCGTCCCACGCGGTGTGCGAGCCAAGCCCTGTCGGAACGCCGAGGGCGACGACTTCGAATGTGCCGCCGATCGTATCGCCATCCTTTTGAGCGTTTTCGATTTCTCTAACCATTTTCTGAGCAACATCGGGAAGAACGCAGCGGACAACGTCGTCGTCTCGGATAGCTTCCAATTGGGGCCAGGACACGAGAAAGTCATCCGGTACTCGAACGCTGCCAATAGCGGTGGTGTGGCTGAGGACCTCGATCCCGAAGGTCCGCAGGAAAACCTTGGCCAGAGCGCCCGCGGCCACCCGGGCCGCGGTTTCGCGGGCGCTGGAGCGCTCCAGGATGTTGCGGGCATCTGTATGATTGAACTTGAGCGACCCGGCCAGATCCGTGTGCCCGGGACGTGGGCGCGTGACGCGGCGCTTGTCGCCGGAATCGCCCGCAACTTCCCGCACGGACATGATTTGCTCCCAGTTGCTCCAATCGCGGTTCTCAATCATCATCGCGATCGGACTGCCCAAGGTTTTTCCGTGGCGGACACCGGACAGGAAGCGGACCTGATCGCGCTCAATTTTCATTCGGCCGCCGCGGCCGTAACCGCCCTGGCGCCGTTTGAGTTCATGATCAATGAATTCGAAGTCGATGATCAGATGAGCCGGGAGACCTTCGACCAGAGCAATGAGGGCCTGACCGTGCGATTCCCCAGCGGTTCGGAAGCTCAACATGGCTTGAGTATAGCCCGTAACTGCTTGACCCTAAAAGAATCTTTCCTATAGGATGAGGGATGCCCCTTTCGCCGAAAGCCGCAGTCAAGGAGGTGCAAGAGTTCTCCTACCTCGTGGCTAAAGCGTTCGCCTCCGTTTTTCGGCGTCCTTACTACGTTCGAGACATACTGACCCAGATGGATTTGATCGGTGTCGGATCGTTGAGCGTTATCATACTAACTGGCTTCTTTACAGGTGCAGTGCTCACGCTGCAGACTTCTAAGACCTTATCGACCTTCGGCGCCGTGGGACTTATCGGTCAGCTCGTTGCCCTTTCGCTGGTTCGCGAATTGGGTCCGGTGCTCGCATCTCTGATGGTGGCGGGGCGAGTCGGTTCGGGCATTGCTTCGGAACTCGGATCGATGCTGGTCACCGAACAAATCAACGCGATGCGAGCCCTGGGCACGGATCCGATCAAGAAGCTGGTGGTTCCTCGAATCCTGGCAACCGTAGCGATGCTGCCGGTTTTGACCATTGTCGCCGATAGTACGGGGATTATCGGTGGACTAACGATCGCCGTTTTTGTTCTGCGCATCAGCTCGAACCTGTATTTGAGCCGCGCCTGGGACGGTCTTTCGTACATGGATTTGTTCGGCGGCTTGCTCAAGCCGCTAGTGTTTGGCGCCATTGTTTCAGTTGTGGGCTGCCGTTGCGGTTTACGCACATATGGCGGCACGCAGGGAGTGGGCCGCTCGACGACGCAGGCTGTTGTGGCTTCGTCCATCATGATCCTCGTTTTTAATCTCATCCTGACTCGAATCATTCTGGTATACACCCGGTGACCACCTTGGAACCCGTTATCGAAATCAAGGATGTTGTTAAATTTTATGGCGGGAATGCGCCTGTCCTTGATGGCGTTTCGTTTCGAGTGTTTCGGGGAGAAACCAAGATCATTATCGGCGCAAGCGGCTCGGGCAAATCGACGATCCTTAAATTGATCTTGGGCCTGGACAAGCCGGATGAAGGCCAGATCTTCATTCAAGGCGAAGACATCACCAAACTCAACGAGCAGGAACTGGTTCGGGTTCGCCAGAAAATCGGAATGGTCTTTCAGGAATCCGCGCTTTTCGACTCTTTGACGGTGCGAGAAAACGTGGCCTACCGCCTGCACGAACGAGGTGAAGATGAAGAGGAAATCGAAGCCAAAGTCCGCCAGAGCCTGGGTTTTGTTGGGCTCGAAGACGCGATCGAGAAGTTTCCCTCGGAGCTTTCCGGAGGAATGAAGCGCCGCGTCGCCATCGCCAGGGCCCTGATTGGTCAGCCCGAAATCATGCTATATGATGAACCCACGGCTGGACTGGACCCGATAACGTCCCGGAAGATCAATGAGCTCATCATCGCGCTACGCGACATCCACGCGGTGACCGGCGTTTTCGTGACGCATCGCATGCGTGATGCGTTCACACTCGCGACGGAGTACGCCACCAATGGTGACCAACAGATTCACTTTCATCACGAAAACAATTTCGTCTGCATCGCTAATACACGTTTTCTGATGTTCCGTGATGGGAAAATAGTTTTTGAAGGACCCGACGAGGTACTGCGTCGGTCTGAAGATGAATACATCAAACGCTTTCTCGCATGAAAACCGCGCAGAGGAGGAAACATGGCGCAACGTAGATCGCTAGCCTGGACCGAATTGCGGGTCGGCATTCTTGTAATCGTCAGCTTCGTGTTGCTGGCTTTGGCAATTTTCTACATCGGAGGCGAGTCTGGAATTTTCACAAAGAAGTACACCGTGGTGGTTTATTTCGAGAATGCCAATGGTCTCCGCAATGGAGCTGAGGTCTGGCTCGAAGGCGTCACCATCGGAAACGTAAGTAGCGTGCGGATTTCCAGGCAGACGGATCCGGATAAGGCAATTGAAGCCGAACTGCGCCTGGACGAACGCTACAAAAACATCATTCGCACGGACTCGAAGGTCACCATCGGAACCATCGGTCTTCTCGGCGACAAAACTGTAAGCATCACCCGGGGTACCGAAGCCGGTAAGGTCGTCGATGAAGGCGGCACACTGCAGGGCAGCGAGGAAGGCGACATCCGAAAA
>QHXC01000411.1 GCA_003222815.1 Acidobacteriota bacterium
CGTGGGTCGTAGGGTATTTCGGAGCAGTTCCAAACGCGTGGCGAGCCGCGACGCCGGGATCTGATCGAGACGTTTCCCTCCTCCTTCGTCCCTCCGCTCCGGCTCCCCCACGATCGTCTCTCGTACCGGCAGGCTATAGGTAATATCCATCTTACCCCCTCGGCATTGATACCATCGCCAAACAACTGTTCAGCCAAAAGCGCCAATTGATGCAATTTTCTTGAATTGTGAGGTAGGCACCTGAGGCTTCGACGCGTTCCCGCTCGGGTGAGGCGCTCAGCGCGAGCGCGCTCCAGAAGGTGAGACTCAGTCCCGACAGCTCAATCCAAGCGGAAGGCTGCGCGACGGGCCGGTCGTCCAGCACCATGCCGCGCCACACGTAGTTCGAGTTGAATTCGGTTTCCGCGCCGTAGGAAAGGCGGCCCTGTCTTTTGGACCCCGGCTCTTGTGCCAAAGCGCGCGGTTGTACCCAGGCGACACGGGATATCGGGAGGACAGCGTTAGTCAGTTGCGGAGACACACTTTCATCGCATTTCTCACACCGCTCCCTCACGGTCGCGGCTCTTGGCGAACGCCACTTTCAAGAACCGCGGCGTCAGAGAGAATCAGAATCCAACCAAACGTCAACGCCATCCGGTGTGGGCTCATCAAGGCACCTCCATAGTTTCCGCTTGCATTCGCTCCTGCTCATGTTCTCCGTGGCTGTTCATGGTATAGAGATTAAAAGCAAACACGCCAGGATCTGCAGGTGTCGTGGAAGCGAAACGTGAGCTGTATGCCCCCTGGGTGAGGTGCGTTGTGTGCGAGGATTCTCCAGCGGGTCAGTGTTAGTACGAAAGTCGTATGGGCGATAGTCACCATTCGGGCCCGGGGTAATATGAACGATTTGACCTCGCTCCAGCACGTTGACCTTGTGCCACTCGCCTTTCCGCACAATGCAAGCGGTGCGACTTCTATCGCGACGCCGCCGTTGGTGTTCATATCGCAGGGGCTGTTTCATCCTGTGGCGGTCCGCGATTGACAAACTGCAGAACTTTGGTCTCAAATGCAACGAAACAATTGCATTCAACCTGGAGGTTGCACAATGAAAGCCGAGATCTTGGTCTTTGTAGCGTTGACTGCCGTGTTGCTACTGGTTTCCGTTTCAGTTTTTGCGCACCATTCGAATGCGCTGTCCGATAAGGACCGCCTGACGACGATGACGGGAACCGTAACGAAGTTCGCGTTCACCAATCCGCATGTGGGCATATCTCTTGACGTGAAGGATGCGCAGGGGCACGTCGTGAATTGGTATGCCTTCGGTGGCAACCCGGCGGCGCTACACAGGGAAGGCGGCTGGACCAACAAGACGTTCAAGGTGGGAGAACAGATCCTCGTTCGAGGCCACGTGAATCGAGACGACAAGCCAATCGTGTTGTATGTAAGGCTGTATCACTGCCAGTCATGGCGGTTTGCAGTGGAAAAGAGCAGCTTCCCGTAGTTCTTGGCGACCTTGCCAAGGGCAAAAAGTAAAAAACGAAGGAGGAACTTCAAATGAGGATTCGCTTCCCCACTCTAACCCTCGCCTTATTGCTGTTGCCGGCCTTCGTGTTTGCGGTCCTTGCTCAGACGGCCCCGAGGGCGGGTACCCCAGCGCGCACGCCGGATGGTAAGCCGGATTTTTCCGGATTCTGGCAAGTTGCCCCCGCGCCTGCGCCCGCCACAAGACAGGTGAGCGTTTTTCAGGGCGGCAACGTGCCTCGTAGACCGAGCAGAATCCAGTTGTCCCAGCAGCTTCCTCTCACGCCTAAAGGAAAGCAATTGGTCCAGGAATACACCAAGGGCGATGGAGAGTTCGGCGGTGAGACCGGCGCTCCGGGAGATGCTCGATATCACACGATCCCTTGCGGACCAGTCAGCCCGGGTTCGCTGACGGGTGACGTCGAGATCGTGCAGAATCCGAAACGCCTTCTCATGGTCTATATGGGAGGCGATTCAAAATGGATCCGCCAGGTCTGGATCGGGCGGCAACACCCCCAGGACCTCACGGATTACGAGCCCGTCTGGATGGGTCACTCGGTCGGCACATGGGAAGGCAACACTCTCGTGGTCGATACCGTTAGGGTCAAGGCAGCATACGGAGAGATGATTGATAACGCATCGGCCGCACCGCAAGGTCCCCAATTCCACCTGATCGAGCGTATCAGCCTGGCTGCCGACGGCAGGTTGCACATCGACAAAACGTTCGAAGACCCGGATTACTATGTCCGGCCCTGGACCAAGAACGTGGTCCTCAGGAAGCAAACCAACTGGGACGAGTTTGCGGAGGACTGGGAGATCCAGGACCAGCATACGGTGTGCGAAGACGCGAAGTATCCATCCGACAACAATCCGTAGTTCCAGGACTCGAATAAGTAATTCGAGGGACGCACTCCGTCCCTTCAATTCAGAACACCAGCTTCAAACCGAATGGAATTTCCGTTCCAAACCGGCGGACATGGCTCTCTTTTAAACCGGACCTGCCTGCTGAAGCGTCCACAGTACGACGAGTTCCGCGAACGCTGGTCGTTCCGTCCATTCGAGGAGTGCAAACAGGCTCGAGAGCCGCTCTGAAGCAGCGCGTGTCGGTTCAAGCAGGTGGAACGAGCAAGTCAGAAGATCACCTTCAGCGCAAGCTGAATTTGCCGCGAGGAGGTGGCCGTCGTCGTGATCTTGCCCACGTTGGGAATCGGGGCCTCCGAGGCCCCGGCCGGGTCGGTCAGCGTGCCCACGAAGGTGCGCCCGATGGAGGCCGGAATGGAAAAATTGGCGTGGTTCAATATGTTGAAGATCTCCGCTCGAAACTGAAGTTTGGCGCTCTCCCCCCTAAACCGCAATCCCGTATCTTTATTCACTGAAAGATCCCAGGTGCTTAGGCCCGGCCCCCGCAGTATCCCGCGCCCGGCATTGCCCTGAAAGCCGGTCGGCGCCAGCCGGAACATGAGCGGATTGAGCCAGCCGTTGGGGTCGCCGGTGATGACCTTTCCCTTGTCATAGGGGATGAACTGATAAGTGACCGAGCCATTCGAGCAGGGTGGCGCGCCGGGGAAGGCCGCAGCCGTACCGGAACAACGGAACGTCCCGCTAGTGGTGTCGGCTCCCACATTGGGCCGATCGACGATCCCGGTAGTGCCCTGGCCCGCAAAGACCGCATTGTTGGACCGGCCGACGCTGACCAGCGGCGTGAACGGAAATCCGGAACGGGCGGTCACAATGTTGCCCACCCACCAGCCGCGGAGGAACTTGGCCGCGAGCCGATCCGAGTTGATGTTCGGAAAATGGTACAGGAGGTTCAGGTGCCAGTTGTGGCGGAGGTCGAAGCAGGAGGGCCCCTTGTCCACGCGCGAATTCAAGGGGCTGGTACCTTCCAGTTCGGCCTGGTCCGTGCAATCGGCGAAATACGATTGACCCTGAGTAGTGTCGAGCGATTTGCTCCACGTGTACGCGCTTTGAAACTCCAGTCCGCGGCTCAATCGCTTCTTCAACACGACTTGAAGCGAGTTGTACCAGGAGTCCGCCAAAGTTTTAATGAGGATAACGCTGGCATAGCCGGGATTGATTCTGCGATACGCCGGATTCGGCACGGTGGCAACGGCAGGGGGACAAGGCACTGCAGAAGCAACTCCGCTGCAAAGATAAGGTAACCAAGCCGGCGAACCATTAATGATGTCGGTGGGGGGAATAGGGTTTCCTTCCCGGACCTGCCAGAGATGGATGCCTCGGAATCCCACGTAGGACACGGCCAGTCCTATGCCCAGAGGCATCTGCTGCTCCACGGTGAAGTTGTACTGGACCGAGCGCGGCTGATCAAGGTCATAGGCCATCGTTTGCAAGCGATTCGGGCAATCGGCCGGAGGCAGATCCTTGGCACAAACGCTCGTGAGGGGTATATCGGGGAACTGCAAGGGGATCGACAACGGCAGCCGCAGCGGGTTGCTGCTGACGATGTTCTGCCGCGAGTAAGGCGGCATGCCAAGGGGGATCTGATTAAGGGCCGACCCGAAATTCGCCAGGTCTTGATACAGGCCGAACCCTGACCGAATGGCGGTCTTGCCGTTGCCCAGGAGGTCCCAGGCAAATCCGACGCGCGGGCTGAAATTTTTCAAGCTCGGGTTGCGCATAACGGGGCCGTAGGTCCACGTCTGGGTGGGATCCGCGAAGTTGAGAAAGCGGCTCTCGATATGGTATCGCTCTCGGGGCACAGTCTGAAACTCATAGCGCAAGCCCAGGTTCAGTGTCAGCCGGGAGGTCACCCGCATGTCATCCTGCGCATAGAAGCCCCAGGTTTTGTATGACCAGAAGCGGCGCTGGAGAGTGCTGGGCGTACCCGCAGCATAGTTGTCATAGATCCCCTGCATAAAACTCACAACGTCGTTGAAGGTGACCGTACCAGTGAGCAGTTTGGCCGTTCCCTGAGTGAACAGATTGTTGCGGTTGATCAGCATGCCGAGCTTCAGCGCGTGGCGGTCTTTTGTGTAGTACAGGTCATCGCTCAAGGTGTACACCGTTTGGATCTGATAGCTAGGTAGCATCACCCCCTGGAATCCCGTGATCCCGCCGGAGATCGAAATCTGTCCCACGGGCTGGCCGGGCGCAAGGGAGTAGCGGGGATCAGCCAGATTGGTGTCGGAAACACTGCGCGTGCCGAAGTTGGTGCGGCTGAAGGAGAGTCTGGCCGTATTGAGCAACGCCGGAGAGAACACGTGGCTTTCCGACAATGTCGCAGAGTGGCTTCGGCTCGCGCCCAAAGTGCGAATCCCGGGAAACGCCGCGCCGGAGGCGAGCGCCCGGATGTTGTTGGTGGCATTATTTAACTCGTTGTCGTCAATGGTGTAGCGCCCAAAGAACGTGTCCGCCCCCGAAAAGTTCTGGTCCACGCGAATCTGTCCATAATCCTCCCGCTGCGTACTGGAAGATGGAAAGGTGAACTGGTTGCCGGGCAGGTTCGGCAGTGGGTACAAATCGAGGAAGGGCTGCATGACCTGGGGTACGATACTTGAGCTGGTCAATGTGGGGGCGCAGGCGGCGGGATTTGCCAGCGTTGTGTTGTTGGTGCCCGGGTTCACCAGTTGGCGGCAGGCTGCCGGCAGCACGTTGTCCAGGATCGTTACGCCGAGATTTTGCCGCAGGCCTTCGTAAACCCCATAAAAGAATGTCTTGTCTTTCTTGATGGGGCCGCCAAAGGAGCCGCCAAAGTTGTTCCTTTGGAATAAAGGCAGGCGTCTGCCTCCCGAGGTGGTCCGGTAATCAAAGAAATTCCGAGCATCCAGGGCGCTGTTCCGCAGATACTCGAATACATCGCCATGCCATAGGTTCGTTCCGTTCTTGCTCACCATAACGGTCTGGCTGCCCATCACCATCCCGTACTAGGCAGTTGCGGCGGCCGCCGCGTTGACCAGCGGGGCTCCGTCGAGCGTGAAATTGTTCGACCGCACCGGGGCGCCGTTGGCACTGAACCAGGTTCCGCTGGCGGTGGCGCCGCCGCCCGTAGTCGCGAGCGTTTGCTGGGAAACACCGGGTTGGAGCATGGTCAGGTCCACGTAGTTCATCCCGTTGAGCGGTAG
>QHXC01000412.1 GCA_003222815.1 Acidobacteriota bacterium
GAGTCCCTGGCGCGGGTGGACCTGGCGGACTACGTGAAAAGCTTGGTAGGCATGCTCGTTCGCACCTACGCGACCAACGACGTGAACCTGGATATTCGGCTCGATCCGGCGCCCGTCAGCATTGACACCGCAATCCCTGTGGGTCTGTTGCTCAACGAACTTGTGACCAACGTGCTGAAGTACGCCTTTCCCAACGGACGCAAGGGTTGCCTGCTCGTGGATCTCGAAGCGAAACCGAACGGCCAGTACGCTGTGCGCGTGGAGGATGATGGCGTGGGGCTAGGACCAGACTTTCAGTTCGAGCAGGTGAACACGCTGGGCCTGCGGCTCGTGCAGATGCTCGCCAAACAGTTGCGCGCTGAGTTGACTGTTCGCTCCGAGTCCGGGCATACCGAGTTCGACATTCGCTTCCAGGAGCCGGCGGCAAAATCGGCCTGATTTATGCCATCTCCAGCGAAAGTCGAAGATGGCGATGTCACAGCGATGCGAACGCGGCTAAAGCCCGCGACTACATGCTTAGGGCTAACGCAAAAATAACTTGGCAGAATCCGCTGCCCTGAATCCGACTGAGGATCTGACCAATGCTCAATTCCCAATGCTCATCGCAGCAAGGATCATTAGTCTTACAGGCCGGCTCGCACACATGCGGCGGCTTCTCTTTTCGGATGAGAATTGAGAATTGGGAATTGAACGTTGGTCAGATCCTCCCGAGCGCATTCTGCCAAGTTATTTTTGCGCGAGCCCTTAGCCGAAACCTTGTCGCAATATGCCGTTTCGGGTTCTTCGCTCACTCGATGGGCACCACAGGAATGGTCACAACGCCCGTAGGATCGAACGCCAGAGCGGCGACGGCGAGTTGGGTTGTGGACCGGACGGTGATTGTTCCGGCAAAATCCGCATTCTGGAGTTCGGCGAAAAGCTCGTGTACGTATCGAGACAACTGCTCGCCGCGACTGAGAGTTCGTTCAACCCGAAACATTTCTTCGCCCGTGACTCTTGCGTGAAACCGGATGGTGACAGTGGCGGGCTCAGTTGACAGGTTCAGGACGGCAACGCCGGTGCTGATGCCATTCGACTGCACGCGGCGGACATCAAAAATCACATTCCGCGCCGGGCTTGCAGGGTACACCGTCAACTGTGGGCCGGCGCCGCGAATCAGAGCATATGCGGAGATGCGCGCATTCGAGCGTAGCCGGGCGGTTCCGACGTTGAGCGTTGCCGAACTGCCTTCCGACGCATTTACCGAGCGTGATGCCAGCGGGGGAATCGTCATCGTAATGCTCGAACGCAATCTGCCGTCCGGGAGGATTTCGTTTAAATTCGTCTCCAGGGGACTGCCACTGAGATTCGTCAGCGAAAGTGTGACCTCGGCCGCTCTGGCCGGATCTGGATTGGTCATCGTGATTGCGGTGGAATATCCGCCGCCGACCACAAACTGAGGCAAGAGTAGATCCTCGTTTACTGCGAAGAAATCGGATTGGGCGGTCGTGCCGTAGCCCTCAACGGGCGACCCTCCCGGAATGAAAACACGATTTCCGACAACCGCTGCCCCAATGCCGTGCCGCGGCTGCGGCATGGGCTCCAGCGTAGACCAGGAATCGAGATCCGCGTTGTAGGCCTCATGCTGCGGGAAGGTGCCGAACGATGAAGCGGGATTTCCTTCGCCTCCGAAGGCAAACAGGAAATTGCCGATAGCGGCGACGGCGTGTCCGGCCGGCCGCCGACCACATAAATCCTGCCGCGAATGACGGCCGCGCCGTGGTGGTTTCGGGGTGTGGGCATCGGCGCGAGTGGAGTCCAGGAATTCAAGACAGGATCAAACACAGCCGTGTCCCCGACCGTCGTTCCTCGCTCTCCGCCGATGACATAGATTTTTCCGTTATGCGCCACTGCGGCGCCCGCGCCTCGCGGGGCGGGCATGTCCGCTTTCCGCGTCCACTTCAGTGTATCCGTATCGAGCTCGAATGTGTATGCGACCGGTGTGAAACCGGGCTCCGTATAACCGCCTGCAACGTAAACCTTACTTCCAGCCGCAGCAACCATCGGATGATGAATCGGGATCGGAACCGGCGGACCGGGCTGCCACTGGTTGGTGGGCGTGTCGTAAATCTCCACCACACTCGAGCCCCGTCTATCCGCGTCGATACCGCCGATCACCCATACGCGGCCTTCAACGGCAGCGACACCCACCTCCTGGCGCGGCGTCGGAAGCAGTGGGATCGACGACCACGTTCCAGTTTGAAGAAGCAAAAGAGCCCACGCGAGGATCATGTTTCTGTGCCTGCCTTGATATCACGGAACCTTTCTGCAAATCCATCCACACAGAAATACATGACCGGCCTGTGCTGCCTATGTTAGATTCCTCCTACTTTCAGGCCACGGATCAAAAGGAGTCAAGACGATAACAATATTGTGGATCCCCTTGTCAAAGAAGGCTTCTTTGAAAAACTATTTGGCCCCGGAATTAAGGCGGAACAGGATCGCAAGGCGAAAGTCGCCTTCAGATAATGTAGTCGCGGGCTTTAGCCCGCGTTCAGCGTTGAAGCAGAGACAGTAAGGAGGAAAACATGAAGATGTTTTCGCGGTATATCGTGGGGACAGCCCTGACAGCCTGCCTGCTCTTGTGGGCGGCTATGCCCATCACGGGGCAGTCCGGAGCCAAGAACGGAGAGTGGCGGACGTACGGAGGAGATCTCGGCAACACGCACTATTCGCCGCTCGACCAGATCAACGCCGACAATTTCTATAAGCTCCAGGTGGCATGGCGCTTCAAAACAGACAACCTTGGGCCGGGTCCCGAATTCAATCTGGAGTCGACGCCGCTGATGGCGAACGGTGTTGTGTACTCCACGGCCGGGACGCGTCGCGCGGTGGTGGCGATGGATGCGGCCACCGGCGAGTTGATGTGGACGCATGGCGAACGTGAAGGGCCGCGCGGCGAAGCAGCGCCACGGCTACTGTCGGGCCGTGGATTGGCGTATTGGAGCGATGGCAGAGAACAGCGCATCCTTTACGTTACGCCGGGCTACCGCCTCATCGCTCTGGATGCCAAGACCGTGGCTGGCGATACCGTCATGGTCGGCGCCGCGCACCGGCCGGGCGGAGTTCCGAAGAGCAAAAAGAACGTGAAGGGTTACGTCCGCGGGTTCGACGTCCGGACGGGCAAGCGCCTCTGGATCTTTCACACTATTCCGCTGCCGAGCGAGTATGGATATGAGACGTGGGAGAACGGCTCCGCCGAGTATACCGGCAATACCGGTGTGTGGGGCCAGATCAGCGTGGACGAAGAACTGGGAATGGTGTACCTGCCGGTAGAGTTGCCCACAGGCGACTACTATGGAGGGCATCGGCCGGGCAACGGTCTGTTCGGCGAGACCGTCGTCGCGCTGGATCTGAAAACCGGGCAGCGCAAGTGGCATTTCCAGTTGGTCCACCACGGAATCTGGGACAACGATATTCCCTGCGCGCCCATGCTCGTGGACATCACGATCAATGGCCGCATCGTCAAAGCGCTCGCACAACCCACCAAGCAGGCGTTCCTCTACGTTTTCGATCGGACGAATGGTCAGCCCATCTGGCCGATTCCCGAGCGGCCGGTGGAAAAAGGTGATGTGCCGGGCGAGTGGTATTCGCCCACGCAGCCGTACCCGACCAAACCGCCAGCTTACGACCGCCAGGGCTCGTCGATTGATGACCTGATCGACTTCACACCCGAACTCCGAGCCGAGGCCGTGAAGCTCGTTTCTCGATACAAGGTGGGGCCAATATTCACGCCGCCCGTGGTGAGCAAATGGGAAGGCCCCCTCGGAACACTGGGAATGGCGACAGCGGGCGGCGGCACGAATTGGGCCGGAGGATCGTACGATCCCGAGACCCACATTGCGTACATCCCTTCACAGCGAATCATGGGCAGCCTCGGACTCCTGCCCCCGGATGAGAATCGTTCCGACATGAGGTACATCTCGGGAACGGCGCGGCCTCCTGCCAATGCTGCGCCGGCTGCTACGGGTGCGCCGGCTGCTCCAGCGGCGGCTGCGGCCGAGGGCGGCGGTGGCGGTCTCAATGTGCAAGGCCTTCCGCTCGCAAGACCGCCCTACGGCAGTATCACGGCCATCGATCTCAACAAAGGGGACATCATCTGGCAGATCGCGCACGGAGAAACACCGGACAACATCCGCAATCACCCCGCACTGAAAGGAGTGAACGTTCCGCGCACCGGCCGGCCTGGTATTTTCGGCGTCCTGGTAACCAAGACCCTGGTGATCGCGGGCGAACGCGGTGTCTTCACCACGCCGTCAGGCCAGCGCGGCGCCATGCTGCGCGCCTACGACAAGGCGACTGGCAGGGAAATGGGCGCCGTCTACATGCCGGCAGGGCAGACCGGCACGCCCATGACGTATATGCTGAACGGCAAGCAGTACGTCGTTGTCGCTATCGGTGGCCCAGGTTTTCCGGCTGAATTCATCGCGTTCAAGCTGCCGAATTAGGAAGAAGAACTTTTAGCCGCGAATGACGCGAATGACCTAATTGAATTCGCGTCATTGGCGTCATTCGCGGCCATTAGGAAGGAGGAGAAGCGTGAGGCAAAAGTTTTCTCGCTGTATAGTCCTTGTTGTTTCGTTGTGTCTGCTCTTGTCGGCCACGGCGCCTATCCATGGACAATCGGGGGCCAAGAATGGGGAGTGGCGAAGCTACGCAGGCGACGTCGCCAGTACGCGCTACTCGCCACTGGACCAGATCAATGCGAGTAACTTCAGCAAGCTCGAAGTCGCGTGGCGGTTCAAGACCGACAACCTCGGCCCGCGCCCCGAATTCCAATTCGAGTCGACGCCGCTGATGGCCAATGGGGTCGTCTACTCGACAGCCGGGACACGCCGCTCCGTCATCGCGCTGGATGCGGCCACGGGCGAGCTCCTATGGGTCCACGGCAAGCGGGAAGGCCCGCGCGGCGCCGCAGCGCCAAGGCAATTATCGGGCCGCGGTTTGGCGTACTGGACGGATGGGAGAGAGGAACGGATCCTCTACGTTACGCCTGGCTACCGCCTGATCGGTCTCGATGCCAAAACAGGAGTGCCTGTACCCGGCTTCGGCAACAATGGCGCCATCGATCTGAAGCTCGATGACGATCAGGAAATCGATCTCATCACCGGTGAAGTCGGACTCCATTCGACGCCGATCGTCGCTAAGGACGTCGTGATTGTCGGCGCCGCGCACCGATCCGGCGGAGTCCCCAAGAGCAAAACGAACGTGAAGGGTTACGTTCGCGGATTCGACGTGCGGACAGGCAAGCGCCTCTGGATCTTCCATACCATCCCGCGGCCGAACGAGTATGGATACGAGACGTGGGAAAACGGCTCCGCTGAATATACCGGCAACACCGGCGTATGGGGCCAGATCAGCGTGGATGAAGATCTCAACACAGTGTATCTGCCCGTGGAATTGCCGACGGGCGATTATTACGGCGGCCATCGCCCGGGAAATGGTTTGTTTGGCGAGAGCCTTGTCGCTGTAGATCTGAGGACCGGAGAGCGAAAATGGCATTACCAATTCGTGCACCATGGTATTTGGGACATGGATATCCCCTGCGCGCCGATCCTGGCGGACATCACAATCAATGGCCAAACCGTTAAGGCCGTCGCGCAGCCGACCAAACAAGCATTCCTCTACGTCCTGGATCGGGTGACCGGCCGGCCTATCTGGCCGATGGAAGAGCGCCCCGTCGAGCAATCGACGGTGCCGGGAGAAAAAACCAGTCCGACGCAGCCATTCCCGACAAAGCCGCCGGCATACGACCGGCAAGGATTTTTGAGCGACTATCTGATCGATTTCACTCCCGAGCTGAGGGCAGAGGCTCTGAAGGTTGTATCGCGATACAAGATTGGGCCGATATTCACGCCTCCGGTGGTGAGCAAGGTCGAAGGTCCGCTCTCGACGCTTGCCTTGGCAACGGCAAGCGGCGGAACAAATTGGGCGGGTGGCTCCTATGATCCCGAAACGCATACCGTCTATGTATTCTCGCAAGCCAACATCAGCACTCTCGGGCTTGTGCCCGGCGATCCGAAAATGTCGGACATGGCCTACATCCAGGGAATGGCGACGACCGGGCCCCGCACGACAGGCGGCGCGGGCGCCAACGCGGGCGCCGAAGGCGCTCCAGCGCCTGCGGCCGCAGCGGAGGCCGGTGGTGGCGGTCTCAGTGTTCAAGGCTTGCCGCTGATCAAACCACCTTATGGGCGAATCAGCGCTATTGATCTGAACAAAGGCGAGATCCTGTGGCAGATTGCTCATGGTGAGACGCCGGATAACATCCGCAATCATCCGGCACTGAAAGGACTGAACATTCCACGGACGGGCCGGCCGGGTATCATCGGAACCGTCGTGACGAAAACACTCGTCATTGCGGGCGAAGGCGGCGTTTTTACGACGCCTTCGGGCAGACGCGGCGCCATGCTGCGCGCCTACGACAAGGCGACCGGAAAAGAAGCCGGCGCCGTCTATATGCCAACACAGCAAAGCGGCTCGCCCATGACGTACATGCTGAACGGCAAACAGTACATCGTGGTGGCTATCGGCGGTCAGGGCTACTCGGCGGAGTTGCTCGCGTTCAAGCTACCGGATTAAATCGAACGCGGGTTAAAGCCCGCGACTGGAGATTGGCCATCTTGCGTGGTAAGCAACATCCCCCCCTCGTTGAGGAGGGGTGACGGGGAAGCTGTGAAAAAATTGGAATCAAGCGCTATTCCCCTCCTTGCATCACTGCTTGAGCGTTACCCACAAGTCGTCCGCTGGACACGGGCGTCTGGGACAACCTGCGGGAAAGGCGAAGTCCCCTCCTTGGCAAAGGAGGGGTGGCCGCGCCATCAAGTAAATGGTCCCATTCCTTTGAAGGCGCGGCC
>QHXC01000413.1 GCA_003222815.1 Acidobacteriota bacterium
CTCGACAAGTTGGCGAAGCCACGAAATACGCTTGTCTTCGCGGCCGTCCGCCACCAACTTGCCGTCTTTATATTTCCAGTGCGCTGCAATCCCTTTTTCGGCGATGCGGTGCATTTCCGCGGTTCGGATCTGCACTTCGAAGGGCTGGCCGCCGGCAATGACGGAAGTGTGCAGGGACTGGTACATGTTTGGCCGCGGCATCGCGATGAAGTCCTTAATGCGGCCCGGCACGGGACTCCAGGTGTTGTGAATCACTCCAAGCGCGGCGTAGCAGTTTTTCACGTTATCGGTGATGATGCGTATCGCCAGCAGATCGAAAACCTGATCGGTCGTGATTCGCTGCTTCTTCAGTTTTTGATGGACGGAATAGAGCCGCTTGATTCGCGATTCGGTGAGGCACGGAACGTCGTGCTCCTTCATTTTGTCTTCGACGATCTTGGTGATCTGTGCCAGAAACGCTTCATGCGCCCTCCGCTTTCGATCGACGATTTCTTTGAGTTCCTGGTATGCCTTCGGATCGATGTAGCTGAATGCGAGATCCTCGAGCTCGCCCCGGACTTTGCCCATGCCGAGGCGGTTCGCCAGCGGCGCGTAGATTTCCATGGTCTCGCGGGCGATGGCCTGGCGGCGGTCTGCCGGAAGATAGGCAAGCGTCCGCATATTGTGGAGCCGGTCGGCAAACTTGACCATAATGACCCGGATGTCGTCGGTCATGGCAAGGAGCATCTTACGGAAATTCTCGGCCTGCTTCGCTTCTTTGGAGGTGAATTGGATCTGACTGATCTTGGTCACTCCATCGACGATGTGAGCCACGTCAGACCCGAAAAGCTCTTCGATCTTCTCCAGTGAAACAAGCGTGTCTTCGACGACGTCGTGTAAGAGTCCAACGCTGACCGTGACCGCATCCATCTTCATTTCGGCAAGCAAGTTTGCGACTTCGAGAGGATGCGTCAAATAAGGCTCGCCGGAGGCGCGCACCTGTCCCTTGTGCTCTTTCGCCGAGAAGATATAAGCACGGCGCACGAGTTCCAGGTTGTCACCAGGGTGGTGCTTGTCGACGCGGTCGAGAATCTGCTCCAAGCGGATCATGTATGTTTGATTATAGTAAAAAAGCCGCGAATTACGCGGATTACGCGAAATCGGGGCGTCGCGTAATCCGCGTAATTCGCGGCTAAATACTTGCAGCGCGCTACTATTTCTTATTATCTAGAGTGATGCCGCCGGGGCTCTTCTTCTGCTCCTGGAGTTTCTTGCGAGTTTCGAGTGCCTTATTGAACCAGTCGTCAGCTTGAGCGATGAGCTGTTTCTTCTCGTCTTCGTCTTTGGAGAGCCGGGCTTTCTCGCGATAGAGCAGGTTCTTGTACGACATCGCGTCTTCGTAGTCCTTGTTCAATGCGAGAGCCTTGTCGAGGAAGTTGAGTCCTTCGTCAACAAGCTTCTTCTGCTCTTCTTCCGGAGGGGGATTATTTTTGTTGTAGACGATGATCCAGTCCACGCTACCCACAGCATAGAACGGTACGGGATCGGTCGGCGAAAGCTGGGTGTTCTACAAATAGTATTCGCGCGCTTCCTGAACCCGGCTCGTGTTCTGGTACATATAAGCGAGACCGGCAATGGCGCTGACATTATCTGGCTGGCGTTTCAGCACGTTTTGAAACGTCTGAATTGCCATATCCGCGTTCTTTTGGTTCTCTTCCGAGTTTGCATTTGGAATGAACTGCTGCAGGTATGCTGTTCCCAGGTAGACTTCGGCGTCTGTGAGCTCCGGATCCAGTCTGGCGGCTTCCTTAAAATAGGTGACTGCGTTTTCGTAGTGTGCCTCTCTGAAAGCCCGGACACCCTTGTTTAGGTTATCCCGCGCCTGGAGTTTGGCACAGCTTGTGGTTGCCAGTGAAAGAATCGCCAGGAAGGCGAGCATCAATTTCATGTGCCGCGTCATAATCGTATGCCTCCCTCTATTTGCCTGCGGAGATCTGCTCTGTCATCAACCCTACTTTATCGACTCCGGCGCCCTTGGCAACGTCGATAACCTCGACCACGTCTTTGTAAAGGAGTTCTGGGTCGGCCTGAACGAACATGGTCCGCTCATTCCGCGTCTTGAAGACCTCCTGTAGCTCATTGCCGAGGAAGCGGAGTTCGACTTCCTTCTGGTTGATCTTCAGCGTCCCCGCTTTGTCGATCGACACAACGATTGTCTTGTTAAGCTCGTCAGGCGGCGGTGGCGGTGTGCCCGGCGGTGGCGGCTGCGGAACCGCAGCATCCAGGCCTTTCGGAGTTAATGGAGTGATCGTCATGAAGATGACCAGCAGCACAAGCAGAATATCAATAAACGGCGTGACGTTGATATCCGCTTTTGCCGATATCTTCTTTATTTTTTTCTTCATTGCCGGTGCCTCCTACCTGCGAACCTGGTCATCCAGGCGCTCGGTCAACAACCCCACTTTGTCGACGCCCGCACTGCGGATGCTGTCCACAACCTGAACGACGTCGCCGTATTTCGCGCGTAAATCGCTTCTCACGAATACGGTTCTGTCCAGCTTATTCGCCAGGAGGTCGTTGACCTTGGAAGCGAGGTCGTCAATATTCACACGGCCTTGTCCCAGGTAGAGCTTCCCGTCACGTGTTACAACGACGAGGACCGCGTCATCCCTGTCGGCTTCTTTCATATCGACCGGGTTCTTTGTTCTGGCTAGCTCGACGCTGACGCCCTTCTGCAACATCGGGGTTATAACCATGAAAATGATTAGAAGGACGAGCATCACGTCGGCCATTGGCGTCACGTTGATGTCGGAGGTGACCTCTCCCCTGCCTCCGCCAGTGCCTCCCATTGCCATGGCTACTTCTTCCCTTTCTGCTGTTTTATGAAGTAATCGATCAGCTCGGACGAGGAGTTGGTCATCTCGATACCGAAAGCCTCCACCTTATTCGTGAACCAGTTGTATGCCCATACCGCAGGAACGGCCACAAATAAACCGAACGCCGTGGTGACGAGAGCCTCCGAAATACCGCCTGCGACCGCAGACAGACCGGCGGTCTTTTCAGACGACATGCCCTTAAATGCGTTGATGATGCCGACCGTTGTTCCGAACAGGCCCACGAATGGCGCAGTCGCACCAATTGTCGCCAGGCCTGAGAGGCCGCGCTTCAGTTCTGCATTCACGATCGCCTCCGCGCGTTCGCAGGCACGGCGCGACGACTCAATCTGCTCGCCCGCAAGTTCATGCGAAATGGAATGCGCCCGGAACTCCTGCAGACCGGCTTCCACAACCTTTGCCAAGTGGCTGCGCTTGTTCTGTTCGGCGACGCTGATGGCTTCCTCGATCTTTCCTTCTCTCAAACAGCCAGCGACGGCGGGAGCGAATTCACGAGATTGCTTGCGGGCTTGGCTGAACGCGATGTACCGGTCAATCATGACTCCGATGGACCATGCAGACATGATCGCGAGCAGAACCACAACGGCCTTGGCGGCGAATCCCATGGATGCCCACATGGAACGTAAGTCGAAACTGACCTCGCTCTGAAGCATCATTGCAAGAAAGTTAAGCTTAAAGAGAAGCATAGAATCTGAATCCTCCTAAATCCTGTCTCAGCAGGCTTAAATTCGATTTCGAACTCTAGGTTTTCACTGAGAGAACGCAAAGTTCACAGTGATCGTGGTTACAACAGGCACCGGTTCGTTGTTCAGCATGGTTGGCTTATAGCGCCACTGCTTAACAGCATCGATTGCGGCCTGGATCAGCAGCGGGTGACCCGTGATGACCTTCAGGTTGTCGATCGTTCCTTCCTTGCTAATCTCAGCTTCCAGAACCACGACACCTTGTATACGTGCTTGCTTCGCCAGCGGTGGATAAACCGGTTTCACTTGCGAGAGTAAGTTCGCTGCAATGACGTTTCCACCCACTCGGACGCGCGTTGTTGGTGGTGGTGGCGGTGGCGGCGGCGGGGGGGGAGGCGGTGGTGGAGCCGCGTCTTCCTGCGCCTTCAGTACTCCTCCCAGCACGCCGG
>QHXC01000414.1 GCA_003222815.1 Acidobacteriota bacterium
CAGCACGGTCACTCCTTCGTAAAGAGCCGTGCCGTTCTGATTCGCCGTTGCACCGACCGTTAAGACGAATGTATTAATCTCGCGAGGCACACCGAGGTTTTCTTCGGATACGCGTAACGCCGTAGGCAGAGTCGCGTTGGATGAGGAGGTGGAGAATGCCGTCAGCATGGCTGTGCGAATCCGGCGGAAAAATTCCAACGGCGGAATGCGGGAAAGCCAGGCCACCGAGAGCGAATACACTCCGAACATGTGCAGTGCCAGGCCGGCCAGGACTGTCGCCACAAACCACGCGAGCGCGACGAGCAACTCGAATCCGAATCGAGCCGTGGTCGTGAACAACAGGCAGGCGACGGTATAAGGCGCAACCCACATCACCATGTCGATGATCTTTGCCGAAACCTGAAACAACGCGTCAAACGCCTGGATCAAAGGCGCGGTCGCGGTCGCGGGTAGAAGAGTGATCGCGATCGCCAGCACCACTGCGAAGAACATCAGGTGCAGCATGTTTGGCGTATCCGATGCCACAGCGGCTATGGGATTCGAAGGTACGAGTGTCCGCACGACTTGCATGAGAGCGGATGGTTGTGGCTGTGTCTGGGCGGCTGCTTGCACTCGACGGCCTGCGTCTGCGCCGTACCGCTCGACCAGCGCCTGCGCTGTCCCCGGCTCGATCCGCTGGCCGGGACGAACCAGGTTCGCCAGCGAAATCCCGATGACCACCGAAATTGCCGATATCACGACGGTATAGACAAAGCACTTCAATCCGATCCTTCCAAGCTTGCGAATATCGCCGACACCCGAAATACCAACAACTAGGGACGAGAAAACCAGCGGGACCACCGTCATCAGAAGCAGTCGGAGGAACAGTTCGCCAACCGGCTCCGTAATCTGAAACACGATCCACTCGACACGCGGATTCGCACCACCCCAAATGGTGTTGACGGCAACACCGGCTGCGGCTCCAACAATCAACCCGAGGAGAATTCGGCTGTGCAACATACACGTGATCTTAACAATCTGGAGCTTAAAATAGCCTCGAATTACGCGCATGCCGCGAATAGGATAGCGGCGAATCCCCAATTTATTTCTGGATTCGATGTCACCATTGTAGCCTGCCTCCAACTATGGATTGGAGGTACAACATGCGTCTCGTATCGAGCCTGTTCATCATTATTTTGGCGCTGGCGCCAGGATCGCCCGGCCTCGCTGCACAAGGCAAAGGAAGAGGGAGAGCCGCCCAGGGCAACGCCGAAGTAGAAAGCCACGGCAATGATCATGGAAACAGTTTGTCGGTCAGTGTTTCGATCGGAAGGAATGACGAGCGTCTCATCCGTACCTGGTTCTCTGAACCTCGCAACATGCAAGGTCTGCCGCCGGGCCTGGCAAAGAAAGAAAGTCTTCCGCCCGGACTGCAGCGGCAGCTGGTCCGAAACGGGCAACTGCCTCCCGGTTTGCAAAAGCGCATTCAGCCCTTGCCCCCGACGCTCGAAGCTAAATTGACACCTTTGCCGGAAGGCAGAAGGCGGGTTTTCATCAACGGCAGCATCGTACTCCTCGATCAGCGCAAGGGCCTCGTTCTCGATGTGCTCGCTGTCTTCTAGGCTTCCACAGGCCATGAATGTTTTTGAGAAAGAGAGACTTCCATGAAAACGTTTTCCGTTTTGGTTATGGGTGTGTTCTTCAGTCTGTGGCTTGTTCCCCGGTTGGATGCGGCCGCCCAGTTCGGCAGAGGACGCGACCGGATCTGCGTTTACCAGGACATTCACTATCAGGGTTGGGAACAGTGCTACGGCCCTGGAGACGAAGTGGCCAGCCTGGACAAACACAACAATGCCATTTCATCGATTCGCATTTACGGTCCGGCCCGGATCACCGTCTACGAAGACACGAACTTTCGAGGCCACTCGGTGGAGTTCAGCTCGGATGTTCCCGACCTGGGCTTGCGGATCATATCCGGATCCAAGTCGTGGAGCGACCGTATTAAGTCGCTGCGTGTGAGCCCGGACTCCGCAGCGACGGCTTTCAGACATGATCGGGACCGCGACCGGGACGAAGAAGTGCCACGAGACGGCATATGCGTTTACGAGCGCGCGGATTATCAGGGTCGATCGGAATGTTGGAACGCGGACGACGAGGTACGGGATCTGGCACGGGTTGGCAATTGGAGTGACAAGATCTCGTCCATACGCGTTTTCGGTCGAACGGTCGCAGTGTTTTACCGTGACATCGATTTACGCGGAGAGCGCCTAATGGTGGATCATGACATTCCGGACCTCGCTCAGGTTTCCATGAGAGGCTTTGGGACTTGGAACGATCAGATCTCTTCGCTGGAAGTTGAAGCGGTACGCGGAAGGGGGCGTGGCCGCAGATAACCTTCTACTCCCGAAGAAAGCGGATCAACTGCGGATGCACAACCTCCGGCTGCTCCCATTGCGGTAAGTGGGCCGCGGATTCCACAGCCAGCAAACTTGCATGGGGAAGTGTTGTCATGAACCACTCGCTCTCTTCGAAAGCGACCGTCTGGTCCTCCTTCCCCCAGATCACAAGGACAGGCCGTGGGTGCTCACCCACACGTTTCAGTTGATCCCCTTGATCCACTTCCGCATTGCTTACGAACTCCGAGAGCCGAGCAAGACGAAAACCTCTGTAACGAAGCTGTTCCCGGTAACGGGTAGGCCAATCGGGAAAGCGCTCCGGATGAAAAAAATCGTCGAGCTGGCTGGTGGCCCAATACCGCTCGTCAAAAAGTACTGTTAAGTAGCTCCAGACCGATGGAAAATCAGCCAGCAGGGTGGTCCCATGCGGCCTTCGGATCGAAGGATCGAAGTAGACTAGCGATCGCACCCGTTCAGGATATTTATCCGCGAAGTTCGTGATCACAGAGGCGCCAAACGAGATTCCGACCAGATCAACCGGTTCGGCAATGTGCAAGACATGGAGGAGTTGGTCGAGTTGCCGGATGTAAAGATCGTCGTTATAGGAAATGTGCGGCCGATCCGAATAGCCACGGCCATAATAGTCATAACGCAATACGCGGAACCCTGCCCCCGCCAGCGATTCAAAGGTCGGGTCCCAGATGTAATAAGGCACGCTGAATCCGGCTGCAAGAACAACCACACGGCCGTTCACCGGGCCATCCAACTGGTAATGCGTGTATCCGTCGCTGAGAGATGCGAACTCTCCTGCAACGGTTTGTCGAACGGATGAATCAATCTCGAGTTGCTCGGGGTCCGCAAAACGATAGATTCCCCAGAAAAATCCGACAATAGCGATTGCAGCGGCCACCAACCAGATTGGCCAACGCGTCGATTTCATATAAGATCCGTGATTCGGGACGGAGGACAAATTCTTGAAATTCGGAATTCCCGGAGTTGTTCCCCCGTCCCGAAATTCCGAAGTTCCCTTATCTTCACAAAGTAAGGAGATTGATACAATGGCGACGTCAAAAAAAGGTTCCGTTAATCGACGCGGCTTCCTGAAGGGCGCCGCAGTGGGAGCTGCCGCATTGGTGGCGAAACCCACTGTCCAGGCTCAAAATGCCCCAGCAAGACAAGCGGCCCAGTTACCCTCAGCAGCTTTGGTCGCCGCCGAGACCAGTCCACCGCCGCCACGGACGGACGTGTACACCACGGACCGGCCCGGCTCGGATTTCATGGTGGACGTCATCAAATCGCTCGGCTTCGAGTACGTCGCCGCAAATCCCGGTTCGACTTTCCGCGCGCTGCACGAGTCGATTATTAACTACGGCGGCAATCAGGCCCCTGAACTCCTCACCTGCTGCCATGAAGAGTCATCCGTTGCGATGGCCCACGGATATGCCAAGATCGAGGGCAAACCGATAATGGTCATGGCC
>QHXC01000415.1 GCA_003222815.1 Acidobacteriota bacterium
TCTCTTCGCGCTCAACGCCGCGCTTGGGGGCGCTTTGCCAGACGGTGACAATGCGGTCATCCTGCCGGTAGGGCAGCGCACGCAACAGCACGCCGTTCACCACGCTGAAGATGGCCGTGTTGGTGGCAATGCCGAACGACAACATTAATACCACCACAACGGTGAAACGCGGTTTCTTCATCAGCGTGCGGACACTGGCTCGCACGTCACGAACAAAATTTTCCATCGTCCGTTTTCCACTTCCGATGACGACCACGTACTTGATTAAGAAATCCGGATTCGCTATTGCGCCGTCCTATCCTTGAAATCCAATTCTCGCCCATCGGAAAAAATGACCTTTGTCCCTGGATCTCCGGATCCGATATATGCGACCGGCTCGCCATTTTTAGCGGGACACAGAATGATGGTGACTTCGTCGCCCGGCTTGATGGAGCGTCTTGTCCAGCCAGCCCTGGTCAGGATACCCGGACTGTTTGTTTCGACGCCCCAATGCACAATTTTGCCGTTCTTGTCTTTCACGTCCAGGTAAATTTGAGAGTGGGGATTGGTCCACACAAACTCCGTTACGGTTCCTTTAATGGGGACTCGCGCTTGCTCGTCGTATGCTGAATTTCCGTGGTGCGCGGACGCCGGTGCGCACAAAAACAGAAGTGTCACAACCAGAGTCAGCGATCCGATGCACTTATTGCTCATGATCATCGATGGTCAAGTGGAAACCCCCCGTCACCGTTGTGGAATAGCATCTCAGCGGGAGACTACCACGAGCCTCGCTCATCGACAAACTCACTTTTCACGGAGTCCATAAGGACAGCTTCGGTGACAGCGCGAGGAAAAGAAGAGGAGGGCACAGGAATAATGATGTGACAGTTTGTTTCAGCTTCAGATCGCAAAGCAGTGGAGGTCAAAGCCAGTAGAACTTTCTGGCCCCTTCAACTGTGATAAAGTCCACGAAACTCCACCGAAAAGGAGATCGTCAAATGAACCAGCGTAGCCATTGCCTCGCAGCGCTAACGGTCGTCGCTGTCTGTATCGCCTCCTCTTGTTCCCGAACGAACGATGAGGCCGAAGTCAACGCATCCGTGCAACGCCTCATAGCCGCTGTGAATGCCAAGGATATTAACGGCATCATGGCGTACTACTCACCGGATGAGAGTCTGCTCGTTTTTGACGCCCTCCCTCCCCGCCAATATGTTGGTGCCACGGCGTATCGAAAGGATTGGGAAGGCTTTCTGACAGCTTACCCCGGCGCTGTCCACGCCGAAATGAGTGACTGGAGGGCGGAAACCGAGGGGAACCTAGCGTATGGGCACGGTATCTTCCGAACCACCGGTCAGGACAAAGATGGCAAACCCTTGGATCTCACTCTCCGCGTCACTGACGTTTACAGGAAGATTAATGGAAAGTGGCTTGTCATCCACGAGCACGTCTCGTGGCCTGTGGATTTGGCGACCGGCAAAGCGGACCTTAGCTCAAGACCGTAGCTCGCGGAGTATGACAACCGCCGCCCAGCGGGCCCGCTTCAAACCGATCGGAACCATCAGGAGTCCCGCAGCCGGATCAGCCCACCACCAATCAACCCTCTCCGGGCACGGAAAACCTTTCGGGAAGAAGTCAGAACACCCCCGCGGCGGCACTGATTATTTGGTGATGCAGCTTTCTTGAAGGCCGTCGTTCGATGCGGCATGCACCACGGCAGGACTAAAAAAGAAATTAAAAATGCCTCTGTGACTTCCGTGAGCTCTGTGGTGAAATTGTTGGACATTATTCCGGGGAGGCACACGATGAACGGATTACTTCGACACATCGCTCTGGCGGCCCTTTTGGCTATCGTCATTCCCGCGCTGGCAAGCGCCGAGGTCTCGCGGGTCGCGATCACCGCGCGTCGCGATGTCGCGGGCGGGCGGTCGTTCGGGGCGGCCGGTTCCTACGAACGCATGAGCGGAAAGGTCTATTTTCTGGTCGATCCGGGCAGCAGGCGCAATCAGGTCATCGCAGATCTGGACAAGGCGGCGAAGAACGCCGCTGGCAAGATCGAGATGTCTGCCGACCTGGTAATCTTCAGGCCGCGTGACCCAAGCCGGGGCAATGGAATTGCGCTCTTTGACATCGTGAACCGCGGCGCGACTGTCGCGCTGAACAACTTTGACGGGCCGACGACGAACACGCCCGAGGGGGAGGTTGGAGACGGATTTCTGCTCGCCCGCGGCTACACGATCGTGCAGGTGGGGTGGGAGTTCGATGCGCGACGCGAAGGGGCGGTTCGGATTGACCTCCCGGGCGCAGCAGGCGTTACCGGTCTGGTTCGCGCAACGTTCATCCCGAACAACCGGAATGCGACTACGGTCGGCGACCTGGCTGGCTACACGCCGAGCGACCCGGCTTCGCCGAAAAACACGCTGAGTGTCCGCAATGCGCTGGGCGCCGAGTGGACTGCCATTCCGCGCGCGAAGTGGCAGCTCTCGGGCAACACCGTAACACTGGAAGGCGGCTTCGAGCCCGGCCACACCTACGAGCTTGCGTATGTGGCTGAGAATCCACCGATCGCGGGGCTCGGATTCGCTGCCGTGCGAGATGCGGCCGCGTGGGTGAAATACGCGTCCGACGCGGCAGTGTCAGCCAAGTACACGTTTGCGTTTGGATCGTCGCAGACCGGCCGCTGGCTGCGCGACTTCCTCTACGAGGGCTTTAATACGGACGAGCGTGGCCGCCAGGTCTTCGACGCGGTGATCCCGCACAAGGGCGGCGCCGGAGGCGTCGTGCTCGACGTGCGGTGGTCGACGCCGACCTCATTGTTGATGGAAACGGCGACCCATTTTCCGTTTTCAGATAGAAAGCAGCGCGATCCGGTGACGGGCATCGCAGAGGGTCTCCTCGAGAACGCCCGCGCAAGCGAACATCAGCCGAAAATCTTCTACACCTACACCGACACCGAGTACTGGGAACGTAGCGTGGCATTGACGCATTTGACGCCGAATGGGTCGAAGGACGTTGCGCTGCCAGACAATGTTCGTCTGTACCACTTCGCCGGAAGCCCGCACAACATCGGCAGCTTCCCTCCCGCTGTAACAAATGGTGAGGCGACGGACAATCCTTTCGATTATCAAGTCTCGATGCGCGCTTTGCTTGTCGCGATGGAGAAGTGGGTCCGCGACGGCACGGCGCCGCCACCGAGCCGATATCCGCGTCTACAGGACGGCACACTCGTGCGCGCCGCCGACGTCGCATTTCCGAACGTGCCTGGTCTCAGCTCGCCGAAAAAAATCGCGGCGGGATCTCGCGGAGTAAACCGGTTGCTGCTGAAAGATGGAGGACCGGGCGCGCCACTGCCATTGCTCGTTCCGCAGGTGGACCGCGACGGCAATCCCTTGGGCGGGCTGCGGCTCCCTGACATCACCTTGCCGTTGGCCACCTATACTGGCTGGAATTTCCGCAAGGTCTCGATCGGCGGGACCGAGCAGGTCTTTCCTCTGATCGGTGCATACGTTCCGTTTGCGGCGACGAAAGCCGAGCGTGAGCGCACGCACGATGCGCGTCTCTCACTTGAGGAGCGCTATCCGTCGCGCGACCAGTATCTGAAGATGGTGCAGGAGGCGGGCGCCTCGCTCGTCAAGAACGGCTATCTGCTTGCCGACGATTTACCGTCGGTCGTCAAGCGAGCGGGCGAACATTGGGATCTGCTCGTGCGGCGCGCCGGCGCGACTACCACGCGCGCGGAGCGGTAACATCATCGATAACATGGAGCCGGACGGCGCCTTCTTAGGAGTCTGGAGCTACGACAATCAGGGTGTTCTGGTGTTTTCGCTACCGGAAATCTTCTGAGAATGCCACGGCGTCGTTGGATTTTGAGGATCGTCCTCATTGCCGCCCTAACGCGAGTCGTGGTGGCGCAGGAAAGCGGGAACCACAAGACCGTCCTGGATGGCGTGTTCACCGCGGCTCAAGCAGAGCGCGGCAGAGAAGCTTACGCGGTTCATTGCAGTTCTTGCCACATGGACGACCTTCAAGGCCTGGCTGGGCCAGCGCTCAAAGGTCAGCAATTCTTGGACAATTGGCGAGAAGACAGCGTCAAAAGTCTTTTCACTTTCATCCGGACTCAAATGCCACAGCGCGCTCGCGGAAGCCTTAGCGAGGAAACCTATCTCGATATCCTGTCCCACATACTCTCGGTAAATATGTTTCCCGCTGGTTCGAAGGAACTGAGTACCGA
>QHXC01000416.1 GCA_003222815.1 Acidobacteriota bacterium
ACATAATCAAGGCTGGTCCTGAACCCCTTTAAGAATTCCTCAGTCTCGCCGGCCGATTGAGTTTCCGGTGGCTTTTTGCCGGCGATTTTCCATCCTTCTTTGCCGCGATTGATCTGAGTCGTTCTTCGAGTCAGCGGACCAAATTCGACCCGCTCCATGTCGGGGAATTTGATGTAGTCGGAGAAAATATCGGAGCCGCTCAACTGGCCGCGTGTGAAAGCGAAGAATCGTCCGGTGGTATGGATATCCTTTACGTCCAGGAACGCCGGGCCTCCGAGAGCATCGATCATCTGATCGATCAACTGATTCGATTTCGTTTGCGCCTCTGCCGGAAGGGTCACCGCAACGAAACAAAAGCACAAAGCAAGGAAACGACAAATTCGCCAGGCCATTTATAACGATTATATCGAAGGCGGGCCTGATCGATAAACGTTGTGAACAGCGCCTTCGCGAACGGATCATCCTTCCGGCCGGGATTTGCGATCGATTGATGGTGATAACTGACCACGCGACCTGCACATCCTGTTCTGTTAGGGCTTCAACGATTCTTCCAGCATCGGTTGCCATGGCAGTTTCCTTGAGAAGAACGATTTGTTCTTTGGCCGGCCCGCTTGCAGGGCTGTTCTTTTGTTGTGGTTGGCTCGACACCCAAGCGTCGCAAAGGTCGTCGTGATGCGTGAGGGCGCACCTGAACTCCCGAACCATAACGCGAAATTCAGGTGCGCGCCGCCTAGAAGATGAGTTTCAGCGAAAGTTGGATTTGCCTTGATGTCGTCACCGTGGACGTGATCTGCCCTGCGATTGAATTGAAGGTTAGCGCCGGTGATGATCCGAACTGACAGCTCTTCACAGCATAGTTGGGACCGCACTGAATCGCCGCGGGAGAGCTCAATGACTGGATGGTGACAGCGTTACTTCCGGCGCCGGTCCTCGGGTTGGCGAAATTGGGCCGGTTCAGAATGTTAAAAAAGTCCGCCCGAAATTGTACGATCCCTTGCTCGCCCAGGGCCGGAAACCTGGTGTCTTTATTGATCGAGAAATCCACGTTCTTCAGATCGGGGCCGCGCAGGAAATTTCGCGGCGCGTTCCCCAGGGTTCCCGCCAAGGGCAGGTCAAACATCGTTGGGTCAAACCATCGGCTTGGATTGTGTGTGATCACTTTGTTGCGGTCGAATGAAGGGTCCAGATCCGGCCGATCGCTTGCGGAGCCTGCGGCCCCGGGATTGTTCGAAAGCGAGCGGTTACCAATGACCGGGTTGATCGGAAGGCCGCTCTGCATCGAGATGATGCCGGCGATCCGCCAGCCATTCAGTGCGTTCGCAATCCGGCCCTGAGGCATGGTGAAAGCCGGGATATTGTACATGACGCTGCCTTTGAAGCTGCTCGCAATATCGAAACCGCCCAACCCTTTGTCTAAGAACCGGACTTGCGGAAATAACGCGGCCTCTCCTACGGCCACCTCATTTCCGACGTGCCCTGAGCCGTAATCGAGCAGCTTCGACCAGGTGTAGCCGATCCCCCCCGAGAGTCCATGGCTGAAGCGCTTGGTCCAACGCAACTGGAGAGCGTTGTACCACGTTTCCGAAGCGGCGGTATTCTGGTTCACGATTCCGTAGGTCGGATTGGATTTGGGTGGGAAGCCGGCAGTGGTCGGACACTGGTCGTCAATAGTCGGAGGACCAGTGGGGTTGTCTGCCGGGTGACAATAGTACGGACGACCGTTAACGAATCCCAGGATGCTCGTTGGGTTTCCTTCCTGGAGTCGAATGATGTGGATTGCCCGAGCGCCCACATAACCGGCCGATATGGCCTGGCTGCCGGGCAATTCGCGCTCAATGGTCAAGTTCCACTGATAGTCGGTGGGCTGGGCCCAATGATAGGAAATGTTCCGCGGTGAAGCCGCGCCGGTCAATGTGGAAACCACACCGTTCGGATTGGAAAGGGTTCGAGGGGCGGACCCATAGGCGGTCGGAAGCGGGATCTGGAATTCCGGCAGCCCAGCGGCTTTCATCGCTGCCACAGACGGGTAGGAGTTGTTGATCGTGCTGAAGAAGTCTAACGGCGGCTGGCAGCAGGAAGTGTTGAACAGCAGCGCCCCGAGGTTCCCGATATCGTAGTAGATGCCGGCGCCGCCACGGATGGCCATCTTCCCGTTGCCCAACGGGTCCCATGCGAAACCGATTCGCGGACTGACGGCTTTGAGCGACGGGTTGTTGCTCCAGAGCCGGCTGGGAACTGCCCCTTGTGTTGGGCTGTTGCCATCAGCCGTGGCGAGATCTCGGATCTGCCAGTTGTTGCCCTTGAGCTCCGTCGGGATCGTCCCAAACTCCCATCGGAATCCTAAGTTCAACGTCAGCCGCGGAAGGATCCGATAATCGTCCTGAATGTAGAACCCAAAAGTCTTCTGCCCCCAGTAGCGGGCCTGGGACGGAGCGAGTGTACCTCCCAGTGTCGTCAGGTAGCTGTAAATTCCCTGGGCCAAATTAGAGAGAGTCGCGAACTGTACATTGCCTCGGTTATTGAAATGGCCATTCTCTGGAATATGGAAGTTATTGATGAGTGTACCGAGCTTGAATGCGTGCTTTCCCTTGGTCCAGTAGAGGTCGTCGCTATAGGTGTAGACGTTGTTGACGTATCGCCCATCGGCCGCGATGAATCCCAAGGGTGTTACGATACCTGCCGGAGCGAAACTACCCATGTCCTGGCCCGGCTGAAGAATTGTGCCCGGGTCGGTGATGCGCGGTGAGGTGGTCGATTGGCCGAAGACCAGATTTCGGCTGAAGGAAACACGGAGCGTGTTGAGCAAGGCCGGCGAGAAGATGTGCGTTTCCGAGAGCGTCGCGAACTGCATCGCGCCAGATGTATAATCCCGCTGATACGAGTAGTTTCGGTTTGCGATCTGTTCCGCGTGATCGTGCGTGTACCGGGCGAAAAACGTGTCCGAATTGGACAAATTCTCATCCAGACGGATCTGCCCATAGTTTTCCGATGTCGGTTGGATATAAGGGAAAGAGTAATTGAACGTCGCCCCAGGGAGGTTTTTTCCAGAAGAGTCCACATTCGCGTTGGGGTAGGGGAACAACCCCATCTGCCCGGGAACGATAGGGGCGGTCAAGACATGAAGCACGTAGGGGTTGATGTTGCTGGTTGCGACTCCGCTGCAGGCTGACAAGCTTGCCGCAGTAACAACGTGTGCGCCGGAGTCGAAACAATTGCCCGGCAGCGTAGTCGTCGCGACTGTCTGTCCCCAGGTCTGCTTTAAGCCCTCATACACAGCGTAAAAGAACGTCTTGTCCTTTTTGATCGGGCCGCCGAACGCGGCCCCGAAATTGTTGCGATGAAAAGGTGGAATTCGCTTACCGGGATAATTCAGGCTCTTGTTCGTGCCAAAACCGTTGAAATTGAGGTTGTCGATCGCATCAAAATAATTCCGCGCGTCCAGCGCATCGTTACGCAAGTAATCGAACGCGTCGCCGTGGAACTGATTGGTGCCCCCCTTGCTGACGATGGTGGTCTGGCTGCCCATCGCGAGTCCGTATTCGGCGCCGGGCGTGTTGGTGATGACTTTGTATTCCTTGACGCCATCTACCCCCATCGTCGTGCCGATGATCGACGAATTGTTGATTCCAAAAAAGCCGATCATATTTGCGCCGTCGAGCATGTACGAATTCGAATGGATCGACATGCCGTTGTTGCTGATGGTGACGCC
>QHXC01000141.1 GCA_003222815.1 Acidobacteriota bacterium
CTCGGCGCGAACGAATTTCAGAGCCGGTGGGTCAAATATCTTCAGCTCAAAACCCAGATTCAGCAACAGTATCCGCAGGCCGTAGGCGTGGATCTGCGATTTAAGAATCAGGTCATTATCAGGATGAAGGAGGACGATACCGGCGAGAACATCATATGGGACGCAGAGAAAAAAACATTGTAGGTCTCGATATCGGCTCGACCAAGGTGTGCACGCTGATAGCAGCCGTGCACGAGAATTCGAATCGCGGTGAGTTAGAGAGCAATTTGGAACCGATCGGCGTCGGCATTGCGGAGTCCAGGGGGTTGAAGAAGGGCGCCGTCGTGAGTATCGAAGCAACCGTCGTGTCGATCAAAAAGAGCATCAGCGAGGCCGAATCCATGGCCGGCTGCGAGGTCGAGATGGTCTATGTCGGCCTTGCCGGACCGCACATCCGAAGTTTCAACAGCCGAGGCGTGACTTCCATTCCCACGAGGTCGCGCGAGATCAACAGTGACGATGTGCGGCGCGTGATCGAGACCGCGAGGGCGATTGCGCTCTCGCCTGACCGCGAGATCATTCACATCCTGCCTCAGGAGTTCATCGTCGACGATCAGCAAGGGATCGGCGATCCCATCGGCATGTTTGGCACGCGTCTCGAAGCCAACGTGCACATCGTTACCAGCTCGACGACAGCCGCGCAGAACGTCGTGACGGCGGTGAATCGCAGCGGGTTGCTGGTTGGCGATACCGTTTTGGAGCCGATCGCCATTGGCGAAGCGATTCTTACGGAAGATGAGAAGGAACTGGGATGTGTGCTGGTGGACATCGGCGGTGGAAAAACGAATGTGGCGATCTATCACCACGGCGCCGTCCGCCACACCGTTGTCGTTCCATTGGGCGGAGAGTTCTTCACCAATGACATCGCCGTCGGTCTGCGTACGTCGATACCGGAAGCCGAGCGCCTGAAGCGCGAACAGGGCTGCGCATTACCATCCATGATTGAAAACGACAAGCTCTTCGAGGTTGTTGGTGTCGGCTCACGCCATACGCGTACGGTCGCACCGCAAGTCTTGAGCGACATTCTTCAGCCCCGCGCTGAAGAAATGGTGCACATCGTGCGGAATGAGATCCGGAGTGCCGGCTATGAACGTCAGGCCGGCGCCGGCCTCGTGTTGACCGGCGGCGGCGCGATGTTGAAGGGTTTCGCCGATCTGGCTGAAGAACTTCTGGACTTGCCGGTACGGATCGGAGTGCCGGCAGCTTTTGGCGAATCACTGCTCGAAAACAGGCCTCAGCTGATGGGACCGGAATTCGCAACGGTCACAGGTTTGGTTTTGTATGGAGAACGAAGAAGGAAAACGCACGACTTTCACGAAAATTCGAATTCGGGATTCAAGAAGTTGGTCTCGAAATTCAGGAGCTTTTTATGAAAAACCGAGAAACAGCGGCGGCCAATGATTCCGTCGATACGTCCATCCGGTTCCTATTCGAAGAAGGAGTTCGTATAGGGGCTTGCATCAAAGTCGTCGGAGTGGGGGGCGGTGGTTCGAATGCGATCAACCGCATGATTTCTGCTGGACTCGACGGCGTCGAGTTTCTTGTGGCGAATACCGATATGCAGGCTTTGAAACAGTCCAGAGCCCCTGTGAAGCTCCAGATTGGAGCCAAGCTCACCAAAGGTCTCGGAGCCGGCGCCAACCCCGAAATTGGCCGCCAGGCCGCCCTCGAAGATACCGAAAAAATGATCGAGGCGTTGCAGGGCGCGGATATGGTCTTTCTGACTACCGGACTGGGCGGCGGCACCGGGACCGGAGCCGCTCCCATTGTAGCCAGCCTTGCCGCTGAGCTGGGCGCGCTGACGGTCGCTGTCGTGACGAAACCTTTCGCGTTCGAAGGGAAAAAGCGGATGATACAGGCCGAAAATGGTCTCACGGATTTGAAGGAGTGCGTGGACACCGTCATCACGATTCCAAACGAACGACTGCTCTCCACGCTCGAGCGCGGCACCAGCCTGTTTGATGCGTTCCGAATCGCCGACGATATCCTGCGTCAGGCTGTACAGGGGATTTCCGATTTAATCACTGTGCCTGGCCTCATCAACCTCGATTTCGCCGACGTCAAGACAGTCATGGCCGGCATGGGCATGGCGCTCATGGGTACCGGCGCCGCAACCGGGGAGAACCGCGCAGTCGAGGCGGCCAAAAGAGCCATTTCAAGCCGCCTGCTCGAGGAGACCTCGATTCACGGCGCCCGCGGCGTTCTCATCAACATCACCGGTGGCCACGATCTCCTGCTGCACGAAGTCAGCGAAGCCTCCGGCATCATTCATGACGCTGCGGATCCCGAAGCCAACATTATTTTCGGCGCTGTGCTGGATGAAACCATGAAGAGCGAGATCAAGATCACCGTCATTGCCACCGGTTTCGACAAGCGTGGCGAAAATGCCATGGCCGCCACAGCCGCAGCCGGTCTCGGCATGAAGACATCCATCCCCGTACCTGATCTTGAAATTCCGGCCTTCCTCCGCCGCGCCCAGAAATAGTGAACCCCCCGGCCTATCCGATTCCCGGAACGGCTGGGGGACGTAATTGAAGAGATTGCTGAAGGACGAGTGACCTGAAACCGTTTTGCTGCTGCAGATTGCGGATTCGGATTGAAATCCGCGTCGTCCGTGCAATCCGCGGTGACTCTCTCCATATTTTCCGTTTGTCGCCCATGCTCTCGTGGTAACAATGGACCGCGTGAAAGTCCATAAGCGAATCATCCTTATTGCGGACGACGACCGGGCTATCCGCAAAACGCTATCTAGCCTTTTGGAGAGTGACGGATACGAAGTCGTCGAGGCAGACTCGGGTGAGTCGGCAATTATGCTAGCGCTGGACAGGCACATTGACGCTTTCCTGGTTGACCTGGAAATGCCCGGGATGAACGGCATCGAAGTCTGCCACACGCTCCGTGGATTCGAACAATATCAGACTACCCCGATCATCTTCATCACCGGTACAGGCGAGCATGGCCTCTCGGAAGCTTTTGCAGCAGGTTGCGACGATTTGATCCACAAACCCGTCAGCATTGTGATCCTCCGAGCGCGGCTCAACGGCCATCTGCAGAGGATGGAGTACTTCCAGCGGCTGGAACGGGCACGCCGTGTGCTTCACCAGTATCTGTCAAAGCGAACCCTGGAGGTTGTGGAGTCCGCCTCGATCACCGGAAACCTGCCGCCCCCCGAGGAGCGTGATATTGCAATTTGTTTCACGGATATACGCGGTTTCACGGCCTTTTCTGAGTTTATGGAGCCGAACCATTTGTTCACTCTTGTCAGTTCGCTTCTGGCCGAGCAGGTGCACATCATTCATGATCACGGCGGCTACGTGGATAAGTTCGGCGGAGATGGCGTCATGGCCATCTTTGATGGCCCGGAGATGGTACTGCAGAGTTGCCTTTGTGCCTTGCGCATTCTGGAAAGCGTTCAACTGAGAAATTCGGATGGTATGGAGAGTATCCGCCGATTGGGAATTGGTATCCATACCGGACCCGCCGTCATTGGAAACATCGGCTCGCCGCAACATCTCGATTATTCAGCTATCGGAAACTCCGTCAATCTGGCCGCACGCTTGTGCGGTCAAGCCGAAGCTCTCTCCATCGTAGTTTCGAAAGCGGTTCACTGCAAAGTGGGACAAGATCCGCGCCTGCGCTTCCACTCGGAACGAAGCGTATCGATCCGCGGCATGAGAGAACCGGTCACGATTTTCACGCTCAGCGGTCCCCAGAAGCCGCAAGAAATCACATATGAACCTCAGGCTGGCGCCAGGCCTTCTGGAAGAAGTCATTGAACACGCGAAGAAGTGTTACCCACAGGAGGGCTGTGGCCTCGTTGTAGGCTTCAGGCCCGACGGCTTGCGGTTTATCCCAGTGGAGAATGCGAAGGCGAGTTCCTCGGAATATGAGATGGACCCGGCTGAATTGATCCGCGTGTGGAGGGAGCTGCGGAAGATTGGGGA
>QHXC01000142.1 GCA_003222815.1 Acidobacteriota bacterium
GGAGTCCTTGAGGCCATCAAGCGGCTTGAGGCCACAGACTACCCGGTGCGATTCATCATGCAGACGGGTGACGCCGTATTTGATGGTGGCGACCCACGGCAGTGGAATGTGAGTTTCGTGGGCTTAATCAACCGGCTCACGACGGAAGGCGGAGTGCCGTATTTTTTAGCTCCAGGCAACCATGACGTCACGGTGGCTGAGGAACTGGATGATCCTGGACGACAACAAGGGCTGCGGAATTATCTCGCCGCGATGTCCCAGTTCATTCCTTCCGACGGCGCGCATCGCCGGTTGAGGGGCTATCCGACCTATGCGTTCGGGTACGGCAACACTTTTGTTGTGGCTCTCGATTCCAATATTGCCAATGATCCAACCCAATATCAGTGGGTGAAAGGTCAGTTCGAGGGCCTGGACCGCAAGCGGTACGTGAATGTTGTTGCGATATTTCACCATCCGGTGTTCTCTTCCGGCCCGCACGGCGGATCCAGGGTCGAAGCGCCATCAGCGGCGCTGAGAACCCGCTACATGCCCTTGTTTCGTGCTCACCACGTCAAGCTGCTGTTTGCTGGGCACGACCACCTTTTTGAACATTGGGTCGAATCCTATGTTGATAATGCGGGCCCTCATCGGATGGATCTCGTCGTAACGGGCGGTGGAGGCGCGCCGCTTTATAGCTACCAAGGGGAGCCCGATCTTACGCAATATCTCCAAAGCAACGCAGCCAGCAAAGTGCAACTCGATCATCTGGTCAAGCCTGGGCCGACCGGAGATAATCCTTTCCACTTCATCATCGTCCGTGTGGATGGAGATTGGATGGATATGGAAGTCATCGGTGTGGATTGGGGAAGCGGCTACCGGCCATATCGCAGCAATAAAGTCGAGTTAAGAGATCCTACGCGCTAGAAGACGTCCTAGCCGACTATGCTGAAAAAACTCCTTCACCGGAAAGCTATGGATCAGTTCGTTGCTGATCGGGAGGAGCCAGAGCATCGATTGAAGAAAACTCTGGGTCCCGTGGACGTGACCGCGATCGGAATTGGCGGAATCATCGGAGCGGGTATCTTCGCGACAATCGGCACGGCGGCTGCTGGCGATCCGACCAGACCTGGCGCCGGTCCCGGGCTGATCCTGTCGTTCATCGTCACCGGCATTGCATGCGGTTTTGCTGCGCTGTGCTATGCCGAGTTCGCGGCGATGATTCCAGTCTCGGGCAGCGCCTACACGTACGCCTACGCGACTCTGGGTGAGCTGGTCGCATGGATTATCGGCTGGGACCTGATCATCGAATATGCCGTGGGGAATGTCGCCGTCGCCATCAGTTGGAGTAACTACTTCAAGACCCTCGTTTCAGGTTTCGGCATTATCATCCCCGATTGGTTATCGACCGACTACCGCACCGCTGCGCGAATTCCAGGACTCTTCGATACTGCGCCCCATATTTTCGGCGTTCCCGTCGTCTTCAACGTTTTGGCCTTCGGGATCGTCGCACTCATCACCATCGTTCTGGTGATCGGGATTCGGGAGAGCGCTACGACGAATACCATGATGGTGCTGTTGAAGCTGGTCGTACTTGGATTCTTCGTGCTCGTCGGATGGAGTTACACGAAACTCGACAACTTCCATCCTTTCTTGCCAAATGGCTGGGCAGGAGTGCACACAGGCGCGGCGATCGTATTTTTTGCGTACATCGGGTTCGACGCCGTATCGACCGTTGCCGAGGAAACGCGCGACCCGGCGCGGAATATGCCGATCGGCATCATCGGATCACTCGTCATTTCAACGATCATCTACATTGTCGTTGCCGCAGTCTTCACCGGCATCGTTCCGTATAACGTTTTAAGGCAAAAGCTTGCCACCGAACAAGCCGAGCCGCTCACGATGGCGCTGCAATACGCGAACATCCAGAAATGGGGCAACCTTTTCGTGGGTATCGTCGCGTTCGGATCGGTAGTTGCACACACTGCCGTGCTGCTCGTATTTCAACTCGGCCAACCCAGAATCTTTTTCTCGATGGCCCGGGATGGACTACTTCCACGATCCTTCGCGAAGGTGCACCCTAGATTCCGCACACCGCACGTCACCACGATTCTGACCGGCGTCGCTGTCGGAGTATGCGCGATGCTTACGAGCATCGATGAGATGGTCAATCTGACCAACATTGGGACGCTGTTTGCGTTCATCCTCGTATGCATTGGGATTCTCATTCTGCGAAGGCGCGAACCCGAACGGCCTAGAGCGTTCAAGACACCGTGGGTTCCTCTCATCCCGATCCTGGGAGTGTTTTCCTGCCTATATCTGATGCTTGGCCTGCCGTGGATCACTTGGGTCCGGTTTGGATTGTGGCTGGTTGCTGGAATGGTTGTGTACTTTTCCTACGGATTTCGGAGGAGCGGTTTAGTCCGAGGCCCGCGGGTGGAAAACACCGAAAGTAGCCGGAATATGAAGCGCTAGGTTGTTATAGAATTGCCGTCCGTGTCTGAAGAGAACTTCCGCACCGAGATCACCCGATTCTGTCATCTGGTCTATGAGAAGGGCTACGTTGCTTCGACGGATGGCAACGTCAGCGTACGTCTTCCGGATGGTCACATCATGTGCACGCCGACCATCTGCAATAAGGGCTTCGTCAAGCCGGAAGACATGGTGATCATCGACACAAAGGGAGAGAGGGTCCGAGGCGAGCGCAAGGCATCCAGCGAAATTGCCATGCATCTTCTGATATACGAAATGCGGCCGGATACCCACGCCGTTGTTCACGCGCATCCGCCCTGCGCTACTGCTTACGCGGCAGCGGGTATTCCGTTGAATAAAGCTCTCATATCGGAAGTCGTGTTGGCGCTGGGCTGCATTCCTCTGGCCGAGTATGGCACGCCGGGCACGCCCGAGTTGACGAAGCAATTGAGGCCGTTCGTTCAGAGCTATGACGCGTTGCTGATGGCCAACCACGGCGTTGTAACTTACGGCGCGAATCTGGAAGATGCTTTCAATCGGATGGATACAGTGGAGCACTTCGCGAAAATTTCCATTTGTACGAAGATCCTTGGACGCGAGCGTCTGCTTTCATCGGAAGACGTCGAGAAATTGTGGGTTCAACGGCAGAAATACTACGGGCTGGAAGGTTCGGAAGCGAATACGAAGGACCCGATGTGTCCTGTAACAGACGGAGTATCAGAGACGATCTCCCTCACTCGCAGTGAGCTGATCGACTTGATCGAAAGAGTTGTTTCAAATTTGAAGTGACGGAATGGGAGCTAGCAATCCGCGGTTAGCTCCCCCCTAGAAAGGGAGTTTTGCATGGCAAGAGAGGGAGATGGCGCACTTGGTGAAGCTTTGGGGATGATTGAAACGCGAGGGCTGGTCGCGATGATCGAAGCTGCCGACGCGATGGTGAAAGCCGCGAAAGTCAGTCTCGTCGGATGGGAAAAGATCGGTTCCGGCTATGTCACGGCCATCGTGC
>QHXC01000143.1 GCA_003222815.1 Acidobacteriota bacterium
CCCGTCCGCGCCAACTTTGCTGGCCTTCGGCATCATTTTCTTGATGGCGCGTCCACCCCTCCTTTGCAGCCTTTGCAAGGAGGCAAGGAGGGGAATACGTTCTTGTTCAACCATTCGTCCCACACCCTCAGCTAATCGCGCTTCAATTCGACGTTCTTCCGATAGCCTGCATGAACTCCGACATCGTGACCACCCTGCTGTCAGCGGGATAGTGGACCGGGATGATCGTCTCGACGCTCAGCTTTAGCTGCTGAATATTGTCCATGAGATTTTTGTTGTATATCGGGTTATTAAGCGGAGCGGGTCCATTGGGTTGACCTGGCGGATTCCACGAATCCGCTTCCAGGAGGACTTTCTCTTTAGGAAGGTATGCCATGATCAGCCCGTCATTGTGAGTACTCTTCTGAACTCGATAGAGTTCAATGACGTGGTTGCCATCCGTCAGAACTTTCTTATCTCCGATGGGCTCGATCAAGACCTTCTTCGGGTTCTTCGCCAGCAAATCCGGATTCAGCGTGTGAGGCATGGTGGCGATTTTTTCGTAATACTGCTTGTTCGAGGCATGCGTGAGGATGGTCACGCCTTCTGCCATGAAGGTTCGCAGGCCGCTTGCATGGTCGAAATGATTGTGCGTATTGAGCACGTACTTGATCGGTTTATTCGGGATCAATTTCTTCGCTTCGGCGATGATCGCGCTGGCGCGCTGTTCACTGTTTCCTGTTTCGAGGACAACAATGTAGTCTTTGAAGTCGACAGCGATGCTGGCATATCCGGGAAGAATGAGGTAAACACCGTCACCAAGCTTCCGGGACGTCGTGGTTGGTTGAGGGCCACCTCCGCCCGCGGCCGCCTGAGGGGGCTGGATGTTCGCCGGAGCATTCGGCTTCACACTCGTAACGGTGAGGTCCTGGATGGAGTAGTCGCCCTGCTTCTTCACTGTCTTGGCGGGAAATTTCAAGCCGCCAAAATCTTTGTAGCCCGTGTAAACGGCTTCTAGATGTGTGTCGCCCGTTACGGCATTGTCAATCCACGTCTCCACTTTCTCGACCATGTTTTGTTCGTTAATGTAGCCGTTGACCTTCGCATTGTTCTGGCCCATGAAGGTCACCACGCTGTACTTCTTGCCGCCGAGGGTTTGCGAGTTGGCCGTTGCGTTATTGGCTGCGGCCGCTTTGAGAAAACCGTAGGGCGTCATCCAGAGGTCCAGTTGCTGGGCCCAGTTGGTGTTGGGGTTGACGACAACAGTTTGGTTCAACGCCGGCGGCAGTCCGCCCCCACGGCGAGCCGGCGAAACCGGCGCGAGGGTCCGGTCTATCCGCCAGGCGGGCTTTTCGAAATCGATGATGCGCGTGTAGGTCTCTTGATCGAACCCTGGCCACGCCGAACTCGAATTCACGGCCTGTCCAAAGGCGCCCTCCCATGCTTTTCCGGAATACTCCAAGGTCTTTAGATTGTCAGCGCCCATGGCTTTCGATGCATTGCTGATGACAGTCTTGGCATCTTGCGCCGCAGCCGGCCACGACAACAATGCGACGAACAACACAACGCCTATGAACTTCTTCGACATGCTGGCCTCCATTCATTCTTTCCCTGGTCGCACAACCAAGCTATTCCCGCGGTTCGAGCTTGATCATTGTGGCTCCCAGGTTGTTGCCCACCCAGAACGTGGGCGGGTTTGTAGAGTTATCCACATTCACCCGGCGAATGTTGGTCGTCCGCGGGAGTAGATACTCGGTGATTTCGCCGGTCTTGGTGTTCACGCGCACCACACGGTCATTCGACATTCCACCCGTCCATGCATTCCCGTCCTTGTCGAGGACCGCATCGTAGGGGTTGGTCCACGGGGTCGGAGCCGTCCACTCCTGGAATTGTTCGGTCTTGGTGTCGAACATCCCGATCTTGTTGCCGCGAAATTCGGCAAACCACAGACGGTCCTGGGAGTCCATGTGGCCTCGCCGGGGACCGGAGTTGCGCGTTGGAGTCGGGAAAGGAGTGGCCTTCATCGTCTTGGCGTCCACTCTTGTGATGAACTCGCCGCCGAGGTTCATGCCATAGAAGTTGTTCTTCGAATCGGAGGCCACACCGTAGGAGCCGAAGTTACGATTTGCGAGTGGCGAATCTTTCGGGATGTCTCGCTTATAATCGATGGCCTTCCACTCTCCGGATTTCAAATCCACTTGATATTCATCGTCGGCACCCACCCATACCTTGCCGTCCACGTGGACATTTCCTGGCGTTACCATCGCGGTCCGAGCGGCATCCCCCTGCGCGAACTTCGGCGATTTCCAGGTTTGGAATTTCTCCGTTTTCGGGTCGAACCTGGCGATGACACCCTGGTACATCGTACCCAGCCAGATGTTTTCGTCGCGATCCAGCTCTAGATCGAGCGCACCCTTCGGTTCTTTAGCCTCCATCAAGGGCACAGGGTACTCCGTGATTTTGCCGGTCTTCGGATCGAACTTGCCGAGGTACTGTGACCCGAAGTCGGAATACCACAACATTCCTTGCGGGTCGGCCATCGCGTCGTGCGGCAACGCCTCTGGCCGCGGGAGATCGTACTCCGTGATGATGACCTTTGTCGCTTTGCCTTTGGGCCGGGGCGCCGTCTTCAATTCGTAAGGGAATTTGGAAGACGCGCTCAAATTGATCGTGGCGGCATATTCCGCCTGTTTGGCTACCGCCGCTCCGCTCGGAGACGCATCCATATCTCCACCGCCGCGTCCGGCACTGAGCCGCAACTGTGGACGCGTGGGTGTGCTGCCTTGTGCGTATTGCGTCATGCGGCGAAACACCTGAACGAATTCGGCTGCGTCGTGCTGAGACCGGACAACCCGCTCGAGGGTATGGCAACCGATGCAACCCAGGAAACCTTCTTTCTGTTCCTGGGTTCCCGTCATGCTCGTCAGCCACTCTCCGTTCGAGAGTTGACGTGAGAGGTCCAGTGCCTTGGCCAGCTTCAAATCAAGGTAGGCCGTCTTCTCCGCCGTTACCTGTGCTTGAACCGCCTTGTCGAGTTCGTATCCGACCGCGCGGATGCGGACCGAGTACTGCCCTGGTTCCAATCTGCTCCGCGGGAAATCGTACCGGCCCTGAGCATCGCTCACCACCGTGACCGTGACGGTTGAACCCATTCGCTTCACGCTCACCAGCACTCCCTCCATGGGACCTTCTTCCTGCGAACTGACCAGGCCGGTCAGCGCCGGGGACGGAGCGACTTGGGCCATGGCGGTGTCCGTAACCGAACACGCAACAATCGTGGCGAGACCCACCAGAATCCGCCGCAAGAACCGTTTTGTCTTCATCATCACACCTTGGATTACACGCTATTCGAACCTTTGTGGACATCCGAATCGCTTCTACCTTCGCTCTGAAACAGGAATGCGCGGAGATTGTAGCTCAATGCGGCAGCGATAGCCATTTTGGATGGGCAGGGTTGGCCCTGATATAAGAATGCGAGAATGCGAGTGGAAAGTTGAAAACGTGATATTCTTCCGCGGTTTCCCAGGAACTGAACCGTATCTATAGCCTAAGGAGGCATTGGGATGTCATACACACGTCCAGTGAGATTCACGCGTGTCGCAGCCATCATCGCGGCGATCGTCGTCTCTGCAGTGGCCGCGCGCGCACAAGACAATCCGTACCGTGTCGTTGAGGGTTGGCCGCAGCTTCCCGCGAGCGTGAAATGGGGAGCGGTGATCTCGGTTGACTCCGATGCCAAAGGGAACATCTGGGTTTTCCATCGAAACCAGCCGCCCATTCTGAAGTTCGATGCCTCAGGCAAAATGCTGACGAGCTTTGGCGCGGACATG
>QHXC01000144.1 GCA_003222815.1 Acidobacteriota bacterium
AGAAGGTGCCGTGCACGCAGGACGTTTGCAGTCCTTTGCGGCAGAACTCACACGTCCCGTCCGAGATGGCGAAGGGGGCCAGGACGAGATCCCCGGGCCTCACATGGCTGACCTCGCTGCCGACCTCCTCCACGACGCCCATCGGCTCGTGCCCGACGCGCCACCCAGGCTGGTATTCCTGCTGGCCGCGGTAGAACCACAGGTCCGACCCGCAGATTGCCGTGTGCGTGATGCGGACGATCGCGTCGGTGGGATCCTTGATGCGCGGGTCGGGGACGTTTTCAATCCGAATGTCACCGGGACCGTGAAATACCGCTGCCTGCATGTTGCAACCTCACTTCCGGCGCTGTTGCACGTTTACCAGTTTCGGGCGAGAGTTTTCTCGACGACATCCGACCAGGTCGAGAAGACGGAGAGATGGCTTCACATCACCCAACCTACTTTTCCCGGCGCGGCTGAGTCTACACGGAGCGTGCTAGACTCATCGGCATGATTTATCGGGATCTCGGAGCCACTGGAGAGAAAGTGTCCGCCATCGGCGTCGGCGGTTGGCATCTGGGCTTGAGCCCCATCGATGAGAAGCCGGCCATCCGGATCGTGCGCACGGCCCTGGACCGCGGCATCTGAAGCTCGTGTCAGGCTGAGGAAGGAGAACGCGTGAAAAAGCGCAAACTTGGGAAAAGGGCCCTCGAGGTCTCGGCCATCGGCTTCGGCTGCATGGGAATGAGCATGTCGTACGGTCCGGCTGGGGACAGGCAGGAGATGGTCTCCCTTCTAAGGAAGGCGGTAGATCTGGGCGTGACGTTCTTCGATACCGCCGAAGTGTACGGCCCGTTCGTGAACGAGGAGCTCGTGGGCGAAGCCCTGTCTCCCCTCCGCCAGCGAGTGGTGATCGCCACCAAATTCGGCTTCAAGCTCGATCCCACCGGTCAGAAGGGTTGGATCGGCCTGGACAGTCGGCCACAGCACATCAAGGAGGTCGCGGAGGGCTCGCTCAAGCGACTCAAGACCGAGTACATCGATCTCTTCTATCAACACCGTGTCGACCCGGACGTGCCGATCGAAGACGTGGCCGGGGCGGTGAAGGAGCTGATTCAACAAGGCAAGGTGAGGCACTTCGGCCTTTCGGAAGCAGGGGTACAGACGATTCGCCGTGCGCACGCCGTCCAGCCAATCACTGCGGTCCAGAACGAGTACTCGCTTTGGACGAGAACCCCTGAAGTGGAAGTGTTCCCGGCTCTCGAGCAGCTCGGAATCGGCTTCGTTGCCTATAGCCCGCTCGGCAGAGGATTCCTCACGGGAAAGATCGACGAAAACACCACCTTCGATCCTTCCGATTTCCGAAACAACTTGCCCCGCTTCACACCTGAGGCCCGGAAAGCGAACCAGAAGCTCGTGGATCTGCTCGGGCGGATCGCGGCACGCAAGAAGGCGACGCCGGCTCAGATCGCGATTGCTTGGGTTCTCGCCCAGAGGCCCTGGATCGCCCCCATCCCGGGGACCCGGAAGCTGGAGCGCCTGGAGGAGAACATCGGAGCGGCTGAAATCGAGCTCACGTCCGAGGATCTCCGTGAGATCGATGCCGCCGCCGCAACGATACGGGTGCAGGGGGCTCGCTACCCCGAGAATCTGGAACAGATGACCGGTCGCTGAGGGGCACTGCAAACAAGGAGCTCGAGAAGTGGACCTCAAGAGAAACGGCTCACAGCCTTCAGGCAAAGGACCCGCCGAGTATTTTACCGGCACGGTACGCATCGATCCTCTGTTCCGGGCAAATGAGCCGGCGCGCGCCGTCGGCGCCAGCGTCACCTTCGAGCCCGGCGCCCGTACCGCATGGCATACCCACCCGCTGGGACAGAACCTGATCGTAACCGCCGGTTGCGGCCTCGCACAGCGCTGGGGAGGCCCGATCGAGGAAATTCGGCCGGGGGACGTGATCTGGTTCTCGCCGGGCGAGAAGCACTGGCACGGCGCCACGGCAATCACGGCGATGACCCACATCGCCATTCAGGAGCAGCTCGGCGACAAGACCGCCGACTGGATGGAACGGGTCAGCGACGAGCAGTACCGCCAGGCCGAGCGGAAGGGTTGATGGAAACGGCATGCGAATAGGCATTCTGGGTTCCGGGTTGATGGGCGGCAAGCTCGGAACAATCTTGGCGCGAGCAGGACATGAGGTGGTATTCAGTTACGCCCGTAGCGAGAAGAAGCTCAAGATGCTCGCACGGGACGCCAAGGGCAAGGCACGGGCCGGCACACCGCGAGAGGCGGCGCGGGACGCGGATGCGGTTTTGCTCGCCGTGCACTGGTCGCGAATAAAGGACGTGCTGAATCAGACAGGCGATTTGTCGGGCAAGGTGGTCGTAACCTGCTCCCTTCCGATGAATGATGACAACACCGAACTCGTGGTGGCGCACACCTCGTCGGGCGCGGAGGAACTTGCCAGGAGACTGCCGAACGCTCGAGTCGTCTCCGCATTCAACACGGTGCCCAGCGAAGTGCTTTTTGGCGTATACGAAGCCAAAAGCAAGGGCCGCCGGCCGAGTCTGGTGTACTGCGGCGACGACGAGGGCAGCAAAGCTGTCGCCGCTGAGCTGATCCGCGATGTGGGTTTCGATCCGTTGGACGTCGGCCCTCTACGGATCGCGCGATACACCGAGCCGTTCGCGCTGCTCGTAGCAGAACTCGCGTACGAAGGAGAAGGAGGCCCGGAACTGGCCTACAGGTTCGAGTGGTTTAGGAAATAGGCCGATCACAAGAAGACACTCAAGTGTAGCGTTTCAAAGTCGTCGCAATAAAGGAAGTTCTGATTTTCTGTCGTGGTCTTCAGTCCCAGAGGGACGAAATGTTTATAGAACTGCGGAACCACCTCGACCTTTAAAAGCTCCGGAGGAGCGAAATGTCTGGGCAATGCGGGCACATTGCGTTCCTCCGGAGCTGAAGAACCTTTTTACGGCAACGTCATCTATAAACATTTGGCCGCTCTGCGGCCAGGACAAAATTTGTTTATCGAATTTTAGATACACGACACTAGTGGAGAAATTTCAGAAATGGAACTCAAAAGAAGTGGCTCACAGCCCTCCGCCAAAGGACCGGACGAGTATTTTACCGGTATGGTACGCATTGACCCATTATTCCAGGCACCCGATCCGGCGCGCGTTCTGGGTGTCAGTGTGACGTTCGAGCCCGGCGCTCGGACAGCTTGGCATCGGCATCCGCTCGGGCAGACCCTGATCGTCACATCCGGATGTGGGTGGGTGCAAAGCGAGGGTGGCCCGAAAGAGGAGATTCGACCGGGCGATGTGGTCTGGTGCCCGCCGAATGAGAAGCATTGGCACGGCGCCACCACGACCACGGCCATGACGCACATCGCGATCCTGGAACACGTCGACGGCAAGACTGTCGACTGGATGGAAAAGGTCAGCGACGAACAGTACCAAGCTTCATTAGGGAAGGAATAAAAGGAGGATAGTCATGAGTAAAGTTTGGTTTATCACAGGCGCAGGGCGCGGCATGGGCGTCGACATCGCGAAGGCTGCTCTGGCCGCAGGCAACGAAGTCGTTGCCACTGGCCGGAATACCGACAAGGTGGCCCAAGCACTTGGTGAGACTCAAGACCTGCTGGTTGTAAAACTGGATGTTACCAAGCCGGTAGATGCCGAAGCTGCCGTAAAGGCTGCTGTTGACCGGTTCGGCAGCATCGACGTACTCGTCAACAATGCCGCAAGCTTTTATGCAGGCTACTTCGAGGAGCTGACCCCGGAGCAGATGGAACGGCAGCTGTCGACAAGCCTCATCGGGCCGATGAACGTAACCCGTGCTGTCCTGCCGGTCATGCGCAAACAGCGTTCGGGACAGATTATCTCGATCTC